>JACPGA010000120.1 GCA_016182705.1 Deltaproteobacteria bacterium | reverse complement strand
TCGGCCATACAGACCTGCGAACCACCCTGATTTATACCCATGCTGACCTGGCCACCCAAAAGGTCGCCTTCAAGAAACAGACCCAGGCGCAGATAATAGAGATGAGGCCCCAGACAGGCCCCAAGAATAAAAAAGCAGAATAAAAATATAATCAAATCAGCTGGTTAGATAATATTTGTGTGGGTTCGATTCCCACCTCCGGCACCAAATACTCTCTTTTCAAAAAATGGTAGGCATAGCCCACCATTCTCTTAAAAAGCTTTATACCGCCAGCTAAATCAATCTCGCAGTAATGGCCCGCGCGCCTCTCACTTACCTTCACGTCGCCAGATACTCAATCATATAACGGGGCGGCCCACCTGCGGAGCTATCGGTATCTAACCGTTTTCGTACTTCTCGATCTCTTCATCGCTCAGGCCGAAATAATGGCCTATCTCGTGGAGGACGGTCAGGCGTATCTCTTCGACAAGCTCCTCTTTCGTAGAGCAGACGGCTTCGATGTTGCGTTTGTAGAGCACGACCCTTTCGGGAAGCTGGCCAGACGCGCCGCCCCACTCGCGCTCAAGGCGGGATACGCCGTGAAAGAGCCCCAGAAGCTCTTCCGGAGGGATGTCCGCGCCATCAGCGTCCTCGGCGGAGGGATAGTCCTCCACGACCACGACGACATTTTCCATGCGCTCCCTGAACTCGTCGGGGAGCCCATCCAGCGCCCTGGCGGCAAGCTCCCTGAACTCCGCCTCTTTTACCCTGAAAGCCATAATCCTGAAACCTTATTATTCCTGAGCGCGGAAGTAAAATTCTCCGTCATAAATGACCGGGAATTTTGATGGAACGGAAAAATCATTTTTATTTGCCAGCCTTGACCCGCCGCTAAAGCGAAGGGATTGCGGCTGGCATACCCATTCAAGTGTCCTGCATTTTTTAAAGATGCTCTCCCCCCCACCGCTTCAATCCCTTAAGCCCTCTTTCCAGGATATGCTCTGGTATCGTGCTTTCATCGAGTTCAGCGTGAGGCGTAAAAGTCTTTGCCCCGCATGAGGCGCACTCAGTTGAAAACCAGAGGCTTGGAGTAAAATCAGGCTGGTCGCTGTCGTATTCCTTTATCCAGCTTTCCCATATTAACTCGACGCATTGGCAGTTTTTCTTTTCCATAAAAACCCGCAGGGCGGACTATGCCCACCATTTTATATCTTTTTAACATACTTCGACCCGGCTACGTTAAAAAAGCTTGAGCCGCTTGCGGCTTCTCCCGGCTTTTTTCATAATGCGTAATAACGGTAAAAAAGACGGTACGGTCTTTTTCAACTGGCGCCTGGCATTATTAAAGTATGTCATCGAACTTTTAATTGAGAACACCAGAGGGAAAATGAATACCGTTATTAAAGGGGAGAGTTTTCAAATGCTTTGTTCTCATGTAAAGTATGTTAGATTGAAAATCGGCAATGCCGGACATATCTTCTGAGCGCTTTTAAGGAAAAATGGAAAACGGAACAAGCTTTTTAATAAACCTGTCGGCTGTCCTTATAATAGCCCTCGTGCTGGGCCTTGCGACAGCGCGCCTCAGGCTTTCGCCGATAGTCGGCTATCTTCTGGGAGGCATCATTTTAGGCCCTCAGACCCCCGGATTTATCGCAGACCCCAAAATGGCCCGGGAGTTCGCTGAGATAGGCGTCATTCTGCTTATGTTCGGCGTAGGGCTGCATTTCAGGCCAAGGGACCTCTGGGCTGTTCGCAAAATCGCCATACCCGGGGCAGTCGGGCAGATAATCGTTTCAATCGCGCTGGCTGTCCTCATTGTTCTGCCCTTTGGCCTTGACCCGTCGCAAGGGCTGTTCATGGGCATAGCGATATCGGTTGCGAGCACGGTCGTCCTCGTCCGCATGCTCACGGACACCGACGTGCTCAGCACAAGCCAGGGGCACGTGGCAGTCGGATGGCTTCTGGTCGAAGACCTCTTCACGGCGCTCGTCCTGGTGGTCCTGCCGAGCATAAGCGGCCTGCTGCTGGGACACTCCGGCTCTGCCGGGGGACTGGCTGTCAGCCTCGCGTTGTCCGCCTCAAAAATAGCCGCGCTCGTGATCATCCTTTTCGTCCTGGGAAAAACCGTAATACCCTGGCTTATGACGCAGGTCGCGCGCACGAAGTCCAGGGAGCTTTTCACGCTTACCGTCCTTGCCCTCGCCCTGGCGATAGCCACCGGGTCCGCGGTCCTGTTCGGCGCGTCCATGGCCCTGGGAGCTTTTCTCGCGGGCATGGTCATGGGGCAGACAAAAGTCAGCCATCAGCTCGCCGCCGACGTACTGCCGATGAAAGACGCGTTCGCCGTTCTTTTCTTCATTTCCGTGGGCATGCTCTTTGACCCGCATGTCATCCTCGACGAGCCATTTCTTTTAATGGGACTCCTTGGAGCGATCCTCATCGCGAAGCCCCTGACCGCGCTTGCGATAGTGTTGACGCTGCGCTACTCCATCCGTACCGCGCTGACCGTGGCCGTAGGGTTGGCGCAGATAGGAGAGTTTTCATTCATCCTGGCCGAAGAAGCGCTCGGCCTCGGCCTGCTGTCTGCCGAAGGGCAAAGCCTGCTGATTGCTTGCGCCATGATCTCCATTACCCTGAACCCGCTCCTGTTCCGAACGATCACCCCGGTTGAGAAATGGCTGCGTTCCCACGAGCGCGTCTGGCGCGTCGCGGGCCGTTCAGAATATAAGGGAGCTGAGGTGAACCTTGAGGCGCGGCCAAAGCTTGCGGAATTCGCGCAAAGGGGTGAAGAAAAACAGCTTGCCGTCGTGGTCGGCTTCGGCCCGGTAGGCCAGACGGCTTCACGCATAATGAGTGAGTTCAATGTGGAGACCGTCATAGTAGACCTGAATATTGACGTCGTCCGCAACCTTTCCGACTCAGGCCGATTCGCGATTTTTGGAGACGCCTCCAGGCATGACATACTTGAGGCCGCTGGCATACGCCGTGCCAGATACCTTCTGGTGACCATCCCGGACCTGCTGACGCGGACCTCCGTGATAATCGCGGCAAGGGAACTCAACCCGGAACTGCGTGTCTTTGTCCGCGCGAGATACATTCAGGAGCGGGCATGGCTGGAAGAAGTCGGC
>JACPGA010000135.1 GCA_016182705.1 Deltaproteobacteria bacterium | reverse complement strand
CGACGCTCTTTATCTCATTGGCCGTCACCCTTATGTTCTCGATGACATTCGACAGAGGTATCCCGTAGACTTCTCCGCCGGCCTCGACCGTAAGCGCCTGTATTATCGCGAGCGTTAACGGCAGCCTGAATGTTATGCGCGTGCCCTTGCCCACCTCGGAATCTATCGTTATGGTACCGTTTATCCGGGAGACGTTGGTCTTGACGACGTCCATCCCGACGCCTCTTCCAGAGATGTTGCTGACGGCCTTGGCGGTCGAGAACCCCGGGATGAAGATTATGTTGAGCGCGTCGCTCTTCGTGAGCCTCTCGGCCTCTTCGGCAGGGATGAGCCCCTTTTCAACGGCAGACCTTTTAAGGGCCTCAGGGTCCATACCCTTGCCGTCGTCCATTATCGAGACGACTATATTCCTGCCCTCCTGGTACGCCGCGAGCTCTACGCGCCCGCACCTGGGCTTGCCCTTCGCCTCTCTTTCAGCAGGGCTCTCCATGCCGTGGTCTATGGAGTTCCTTACGATGTGTACGAGCGGGTCGCCTATTTCCTCTATGACGGTCTTGTCGAGTTCTGTTTCCTCGCCGCTTATATGGAGCTCGACTTCCTTTTCCATCTGCCTGGCGAGGTCCCTTACCATCCTGGGGAATTTATTGAAGACCTTGGCTATGGGCTGCATCCTCATCTTCATTACGGCGAGCTGCAGGTCCGTTGTGACAAGGTCGAGCTGCGCTATGGCTTCGTTTACATGAGAATGAAGGTCTGATTCCGAGCTGCTGTCGGAAAGCTTGCCGCCGAGCCTCATCAGCCTGTTCCTCGAAAGCACCAGCTCTCCGGCGAGGTTCAGTACCGAATCAAGCCTGTCCAGGTCTACCCTTATCGACTGCTCCTTGGCAGCTGCCGAGGTTTCATCGGGGCGGGTTAGCTTGTGCTCTTCTTCCCCTTCCGCGCCCTTCGGAGCGATAGATGCGGCCGCAGGCTCGTCCTTGAACTTGCCGTCGAGAATGTCGTGAAGGAGCGCGAGCGTGGGCTTCAGGTCTTCTTCCCTGCCGTTTTTCTCCTTGATGTTATTCAGGAGGAGTTTTATAAGGTCGACTGACTGCAGGATCGCATCCATTATCCCGGGCGTCACAAACATCTCGCCCTTGCGCAGCTTGTTGAGGATGTCCTCTGTGCAATGAGTGACATCGACCATCTGCTGAAAGCCCAGAAAGCCTGCCGCGCCCTTGATGGTGTGTATGGACCTGAATATGTCGTTCAGCAGCGAAGGGTCGTTCGGCTGCTTTTCGAGTTCCATGAACTTCTGGTCCAGCTGTTCGAGAGACTCGGACGCTTCCGCCAGAAAATCATTTATAATGTCATCCATTTCGTCTGCTGGAAAACTCATGACTCTACCCTGCTCCTCAGGCTCCGAGCTCTTTCAAAAGCCTGTCTACGATGTCCTGGTTTATCGGCAGCTCTGCCGTCTTCGTGCCTGACCCGGCCGCGTGTATATCATCGAGGCTGTCAACACCGAAGCTCAATGCCATCTCAAGAAGCTTTTTCTCGACTACGGCCAGCGACCCTATTACCTTCTTGAGCTTCTGTCCGGTAAGGTCCTGGAAAGACATGTTGGCGAAAATGTCCATCATATCGCTCCTGGTCTTCACGTTGATCGCCTGAAGGTCGCTTATAATGGACAGACCGGCTTCCTTGTCCGAGCCTTCTGTCTTTTCGGCCCACGCTGAAATCTTTTTGAGCAGAGTGTCAGCCTTGTCCTGCTCGGACATGAGCCCTTCGAGTATGGTCATTATCACGTTAGCGGCGTTCTCAAGCTCACCTGTGACCGCGCTCAGCTGGTTTGATGCCTCAGGGAACTTCTCCGAGCCTACCTTGACGGTAGTCTCGATAGTGTCTATGCCCTGCCTGGTCTTATCAATGAAGCTCGCGAGGCTCGAGAGCTCTCCGCGGAGCTTGTTCAGCACTTCGTTCCAGTTTCCGCTCATTTATTATTCCTCCGGGGATTCGTAAATTTTTTTATAAATGCACTGCTACGCGTTTACCTTCTGAAGGATGAGGTCTATCCTCTCCTTGAGCGCGGCTGCGGTAAAAGGCTTTACGATGTAGTTATTGACCCCGGCCGCTACCGCAGTCACGACATTTTCCTTGGCCGCCTCTGCCGTGACCATCAGCACCGGCGTGTCCTTGAGTACGTCATCGCTCCTTATCGCCTTCAGGAGCTCGATTCCCGGCATGTTCGGCATGTTCCAGTCAGTCACTACAAAGTCGAACTTCGCGGACTTGAGCTTTTCTAGCGCGGTGGAGCCGTCATCGGCTTCGTCAACGTTGTTATATCCGATCTCCCTCAGGATATTTTTTATAATCCTTCTCATGGTTGAGAAGTCGTCAACGACGAGTATTTTCATGTTCTGGTCGAGCATTTTGCCTCCTTGTGATTGAGCTCAGTTCATTCCGGTCAGATAAGTTTTTCAATTTCATACAGAAGCCGCTGCGGGGATATCGGCTTGGAAAGATAGGTCGTCACCCCGGCCTCAAGACCGGCCTTTCGGTCCGCGTCTCCGGCTTCGGTCGTGACCATGATGATCGGTATCTCCCTAGTCGCGTCCTGAGCGCGCAGGCTTTTCGAGAGCTCATAGCCGTCCATCTGCGGCATATTGAGGTCGGTAACGATAAGGTCCACGGCGTTTGCCGCAATGACCTCGAGCGCCTCGATGCCGTTAGTCGCGCTGATGATCTTGTAGCCGCGCTCCCTTATGATGTAGGAAAGGAGCTTTCGAGTCGTGTCGCAATCGTCGACAACAAGT
>JACPGA010000134.1 GCA_016182705.1 Deltaproteobacteria bacterium | reverse complement strand
TTCAAGTAAATGCCGTTGAACGCGCCGTCTATGTTGGCGAGCGGATGGACGGCCGGAATCATGGTCGGGTGCACCCTCGCCTCTATCCTACCATCAATCGACTTCGTTATGGCAAGGAGCTTTATCCTGTAGCCGAACTCTTTGGCGAACTTTATGTCGAGCTGGTTTATCCTCGATATGCCTTCCGTATAAATATCTTTAAGGCTTATATAGGTGCCGAAGGCAAGGTTAATGAGTATCGCGAGCTTATGGGCCGTGTCTATGCCCTCGACATCATAGGTCGGGTCAGCCTCGGCGTAGCCCTTTTCCTGGGCTCTCCTCAACACATCCTCGAACTTGCCGCCCTCGTTCGTCATCTTCGAGAGTATGTAATTGGCGGTGCCGTTTATGATGCCGTATATCGACTCTATTCTGTTTGCGGCGAGCCCTTCACGCAGGGCCTTTATGACAGGTATGCCGCCGCCCACGCTCGCTTCAAAGCCGATGTCTACGCCCTTTTCAGATGCCTTTTTGAATATCTCCTTGCCGTGGGTGGAAAGCAGGGCCTTGTTGGCGGTTACAACGTGCTTGCCGCTCCCGATGGCGTCCATTATGAAATCCCTGGCAATGCCGGTGCCGCCGACGAGCTCGATGATGATCGATATCTCCGGGTCATTTATGAGATCCATCGCGTCGGTTGTCAGGACGCCTTCGTCGAGCTTCACTCCCCTGTCGCGGGTCGTGTCCCTGTCAGCTATCCTCTTCAACACCAGTTCGCAGCCGAGCTTGTCTTTTATGACCGAGGCGTTCTCCTTGAGCACCCTTACGACGCCTGTGCCGACAGTGCCGAAACCTATGAGCCCGACATTTATGCGCTTCACTGTTTTCATGCCCTCCGTGCGGGCGTATTCCTTCTGAGCGATAGTCATCAGCCGACAACCTTCATATCCGGAGTCTCGAGCGCCTTCTTTATGCACTTGGCGGCCTGGCGAACCCTGTGCTCGTTTTCCACGAGCGCGAGCCTCACATAGTCGTCGCCGTACTCTCCGAAGCCTATGCCCGGGGAGACCGCGACCTTTGCCTTGTTCAGAAGGAACTTCGAGAACTCTATCGACTTCATCTCCCTGAACTGCTCGGGTATCTTGGCCCACACGAACATCGTGGCCTTGGGTTTTTCTATCTCCCAGCCAGCCTTACCGAAGCTATCAACGAGGGCGTTCCTCCTCACTTCGTAAATCTTGCACATCTCGGAGACGCAATCCTGCGGGCCGTTCAAAGCTATTATTCCGGCTATCTGTATGGGCTGGAACATGCCGTAATCCAGATAGCTCTTCATCCTCGTCAAAGCGCCTATGAGCCTTTTGTTGCCTACGGCAAAGCCTACCCTCCAGCCGGGCATGTTGTAGCTCTTGGAGAGCGTGAAAAACTCGACGCCCACGTCCTTCGCGCCGGGTATCTCAAGGAAGCTCGGCGCCTTGTAGCCGTCAAAGACTATATCGGCGTAGGCCAGGTCATGGACGACCATGAGGTTGTTCTCTTTGGCGAAGTCCACGACCTTCACGAAAAATTCCCTGTCAACGCACTCTGTCGTAGGGTTGTGCGGGAAGTTCAGGATGAGGAGCTTGGGCTTGGGCCAGGTCTGCTTTACGGCCTTCTGAAGCTCGTCAAAAAAATCGACCCCCGGCAGGAGAGGAATGCTGCGTACGTCGCCGCCAGCGATGATGACCGAGTAGGTATGTATGGGGTAAGTCGGGCTGGGGACGAACGCTACGTCCCCGGGGCCTATTATCGCCATGGCCAGGTGGGCGATGCCCTCCTTGGAGCCGATGGTTGCGACCGCTTCGGTCTCAGGGTCTATATCGACATTGTAGCGCCTCTTGTACCAGTCGGCTATGGCGCAGCGCAGCTTGTATATGCCACGGGATGCCGAGTACCTGTGGTTCCTCGGGTTCATGGAAGCCTCGATGAGCTTGTCCACTATGTGCTTCGGGGTGGGCTGGTCCGGGTTGCCCATGCCGAAATCGATTATGTCCTCGCCCCTTTTGCGGGCCTGGACCTTGAGGTCGGTCACTATGTTGAAAACATAAGGCGGAAGCCTTTTTATCCTGTGGAACTCTTCCATCGTGGACACCTTCGGTTGTTGAGTATGGATGCCTCTAAAAATTAGTTATTTTTTCTGATGTCGAGGCAGGGTGGAAATAAAAAGCGCAGCATATATGGGCAATATGTGAGCATTTTTATTTACAACCTAACAAAGAGATCAGGAAAAAGAGCAATTTTCAGAAGGCATCCTTATGGTTCAGCTCTTCCATCAGCTTTTCTGCGTTATATGAGCTTCGGACAAAAGGCCCGGAATACACATGTCTGAGGCCCAGGCTTCTGCCGAACTCTTCGTATTCCTTGAAGACTTCAGGCTCTATGTACTCCCTGACCTCAAGGCTCTCTCTCGTAGGCCTCAAGTACTGTCCTATTGTAACGGCATCAACGCCCGCGGCCTTGAGGTCTTTCAAGACCTCCCTGACCTCTGAAGGCGTCTCCCCGAGCCCAACCATTATGCCTGACTTGGTGATTATCCCGGCTGCCTTTGACCTCTTCAGCACCTCAAGCGAGCGTACATAATCTGCCTGGGGGCGCACGAGCGAGTAAAGGGAAGGGACTGTCTCGAGGTTGTGGTTGAAGATGTCGGGGCGGGCCTCGAGGACGACTGCCAGAGCCCCTTCGTCACCCCTGAAATCAGGGGTCAGGACCTCTATCAAAATGGAAGAAATGTTATCCCGTATCGCCTTGATTGTCAAGGCAAATTGGCCCGCTCCGCCGTCCGGAAGGTCGTCCCTCGTGACCGATGTTACGACCACATGCTTAAGATTCAATTCCTTCGCCGTGATGGCTATGTTCATGGGCTCTTCCGGGTCAACGGCAAGGGGGTGGGCCTTCTTGTCCACCGAACAGAACCTGCATCTGCGGGTGCAGACGTCGCCCAATATCAGAAAGGTAGCTGTAGGCTTTGAAAAGCACTCGCCGATATTCGGACACCTCGCGGACTCGCAGACCGTGTGGAGGTTCCTCTTACGGAGAATCGATTTCATCTCGTGGAGCTTGCTTGCCGGCCCCAGAGTCTTTTTTGCCCAGGAAGGGAGTCTTTTCATTGAGTAAAAGCAGGGAAAAACCCTGAAAAAAGTAAGTTAAAGGATATCATTTTGAAAATGGAAATACAACAAAACTCAAAAAGCACTTTTGAAACAGGCAAAAATAGCCACACATTGGCCGGAGATGGCTAAGCTCATGAAAACATTACATATCTCCCGCCGGGCTTGGTCCTTCCCGTATAAATTTAAAAACCCCTCAGGCACAAAAAGAGAAAAACTCACTTTCTGAGCCTTCGGGGTATATTGGGCGAAATTGCCTGTATCGCAAGCGAGGAGAGCTTCGGGAAGATATCCGTTTAAGAAAAAAATGTGGAAGCAACCTCTTCATTATGAATGCGGGGAATAAATAAAGAAGACTTGCTCACTCAGCCTTTGTCTGCGCCGTCTTGAGCCTGGCCTGCCTTTCCTTCTCCTTTTTCCCGGAGCACTCGGGACACGCGAACCTCTTCTCGTGCTTTATGGTAAGCCTGTCATATTCCTTGTCAAGGGCAACCCTCGCGACCGTCGCGGTCTCTTTTCCGCAGAAATCACACTTCAACATAATCCTCACCTTCTTTCCTGTATATGCTTCTGGGCCTTAGCCCGGATTTTTCAAGTACGCCACTGGCCTGCTCAAACGCGCCGTCCCTGACTGAAATAACAAGCCCGCAGGACGCGTCAAGCGCTTTTGGGACTGGAAGGAGCCTGAAGGGCACATCGGCTTGCTTCAATATCTCCTCTGCCTTCAATGCCTTGTGAGGAGAACCGAAGCCCAAAATGTATTCCATTATCGAAAAATAACACGATTACCCGGCTCAGGCAAGCCCGGAAATAAAAAAAAGTCCGCTAGCCAAAGGCCAGCGGACTTGCGATTACCGGAAAATGGCCTATACAGCCGACAGTTTTGTCTTGTAAAAGGGGAACCTGACGCACAGGTCTTTTACTTCGGCCTTTATCGCTTCGAGCGCGGCTTCGTTGCTCCTGTTCTGCAGAGCCCTGTCTATGAACCCGGCGATGAGCTTCATCTCCGGCTCTTTCATGCCCTTTGTAGTAGCGGCCGGGACGCCCACCCTGATGCCGCTGGTGACGAACGGGCTCCTGGTCTCAAAGGGTATCGTGTTCTTGTTGACCGTGATGCCGGCCTTGCCAAGTGCCTCTTCAGCTTCCTTGCCGGTTATATCCTGCTTCGTCAGGTCCATGAGCATAAGATGGTTGTCCGTGCCGCCGGAGACGAGGCTGTAACCCTTGGCGACAAGCTCCTCTGAGAGGACCTTCGCGTTCTTCAAAACCTGGGCCTGGTAGGCGGTGAACGACGGCAGGAGGGCCTCTTTGAAGGCGACCGCCTTGGCCGCTATGACGTGCATGAGCGGGCCGCCCTGGATGCCAGGGAATATCTGCTTGTCAACGGCCTTGGCGAACTCTTCACGGCACATTATCATGCCGCTTCTCGGGCCGCGAAGGGTCTTGTGAGTGGTCGTGGTCACGAACTCCGCGTAAGGCACCG
>JACPGA010000115.1 GCA_016182705.1 Deltaproteobacteria bacterium | reverse complement strand
GGGTGCTCATATCCCATCTCCTGACCGGGGAAAAGTCTCTCAAGGACCTCGCGTTCCATGATGATCAATGGTACAGGGAAAAGTCCATTGACCTGCGCACCTCCGCCCCTGTCACAAGGATAGACAGGGCAGGGAAGAGGGTCTTTACGGAGGACGGTGCTGCCGCTCCCTATGACAGGCTTGTCATCTCGACAGGCTCCGTACCGCTCATGCCTCCCATACCTGGAATCGCTCTGGACGGGGTCGTGGCGTTCAGGCACGCGGACGATTGTGAAAGGATAAGGGATCGCGCGAGGCCCGGCGCGAAAGCGGTTATAATAGGCGGCGGGCTCCTTGGACTGGAAGCGGCAGGCGCTCTACTTTCGATGGGCATGAAAGTGACGGTGGTGCACCTCATGGACCGTCTCATGGAAAGGCAGCTCGACAAGGTCTCTTCAGAGATGCTCAGGGAAGACCTTGAAAGGCTCGGCATGAGGGTGCTGCTTAACAAAAAGACCTCGGCAATTGAAGGCGGCGAAAAGGTTGAATGGGTGCAGTTCAGCGACGGAGAGGCCGTGGAAGCCGACCTTGTCCTCGTGTCAGCAGGGATAAAGCCTGAAATCGGCCTCGCGAAGGACTCGGGCCTTTACTGCGAAAGGGGCATCGTCGTAAGCGACACCATGCAGACCTTTGACCCTGCTGTCTACGCCCTTGGAGAGTGCGTCCAGCACAGGGGAAAGACTTTCGGGCTTGTGGCTCCCATATTCGACCAGGCGCGGGTCGTGGCTAACCAGCTCGCCGGGGACGGCAGAAAGCCTTTCAAGAGCATGCCCACTTCCGCCAGGCTCAAGGTCGCTGGCATAGACCTTTACTCAGCCGGAGACACTGACCTTCGCGCCGAAGATTCGGTCGAGTACCTCGACAGGAAGGCGAGGGTGTACAGGAAGGTGTTGTTCGAAGGGAGCGCGATAAAAGGCATCGTGATGTACGGCGACAGCTCAAGAGGCCCTGAGCTTTTCAGCCTGCTCGCTGCCGGAGACGATGTAAGCGGCAGGCGCGGCGCGCTGCTCTGGGACGGCGGCAAAGGGACATCATCGGTAGCCCCCATGGCCGATGACGCTATCGTGTGCGGCTGCAAGGGCGTGACCAGAAAAATGATAGTCGAGGCCATAGAGAGTAAAGGCCTCTTTACGAGGGAAGAGATAAAAAGGGAGACAGGCGCTTCGTCTTCCTGCGGCGGGTGCGCCCCGCAGATAGACAGGATACTTGAAGAGACCTTAGGGGCAGGCTTTCAGCCAGCGTTGACGCAGGCCTTCTGCGGCTGCACAGCTTATTCGCGCGAGGACGTATTGAGGAACATACGGGAGAAGAAGCTCAAATCCGTCAGCGAGGTGATGGAAACGCTCGGATGGGAGGGCGTGGGCTGCGAGAAGTGCAGGCCTGCCATCAACTACCATGTCTCGGTCGTCTGGCCCGGCGACTGCCATGACGACACGACGTCACGGCTCATCAACGAGAGGATGCACGCGAACATCCAGAAGGACGATACATTTTCCGTTGTGCCGAGGATGTACGGCGGCGTGACAACCCCAGGGGACTTGAAGAGAATAGCAACGGTTGCCGAGAGGCACAAAGTCCCTCTCGTCAAGATAACCGGCGGGCAGCGCATAGCGCTTTTGGGGGTTGCGAGAGAGGAGCTCAAGTCCGTGTGGAAGGAGATTGGAATGCCTTCAGGTTACGCCTACGCCAAGGCCCTCCGGACCGTGAAGACCTGCGTGGGAGAGCGGTTCTGCAGGTACGGCACGCAGGACTCGATGGGACTCGGCGTTGAAATGGAAAAGAGGTTCAGCGGTCTGTGGATGCCTGCCAAGGTGAAGCTCGGCGTCAGCGGGTGCCCGAGAAGCTGCGCTGAAAGCGGCATAAAGGACATCGGCATAATAGGAGTAGCTGGCGGCTGGGATGTCTATGCCGGCGGCTGCGGCGGCATAGAGCTGAAGGCTGCTGAAAAGCTCGTAAGCGTCAAAACAGGCTTCGAGGTCATCGAGGTTGTGTCCGCGTTCCTCCAGCACTACAGGGAAGACGCCCATTACGGCGAGCGCACTTTCAAGTGGGCCATGCGCAGGGGCCTCGCCAATATAAGAAAAGAAGCGATCGAGGACAGCGCGGCGCGCATGGCCCTGTGCGAAAGGATAGAAAAGGCGATAGCGCTGTCTGAAGACCCCTGGGCTGATGAGGGCGGCGAAGAGAGGAAGGGAGCTTAGGCTCCCTTCTTTTTGCCTTTCCGTATCTCTTCGATCTCCTTTGAGTACAGCTTTTCATAACAGTCCGGGCAGATGCTGTGGGTGAAGGCGGCTTCTGAGTGCTCGGATATGTATTTTTCTATCTGGTTCCAGTATCCGCTGTCGTCCCTTATCTTCTTGCAGTTGGCGCATATCGGGAGAAAGCCGCTCAGGAGCTTGACCTTGTTCAACGCCTCTGCCAGTTCGTCGTTCAGCTTTTTTTGCTCCTCATGAGCTTTTTTAAGTTCGGTTATGTCCTCGTTCACGATGATGGCGCCGATTATCGCTCCGCCAGCATCCTTTATGGGCATCGCGGAGTTGAGGATTGTCTTGCGGGTTCCGTCAAAGCACTCTATGTCGATCTCTTCCTTAAGCGAGACTTCGCCTTTGGTTATCGCCCTTGAAGCAGCCCATTCCTCCGCGGCTATGAGTTTTCCGGTGCCGGCCCACCAGCCCTTGTATTCGCCGAACTGCTCTTTTCCGATGTAGCGCGCGCCTGCCCATATCTGCTGGCCCGCCGGGTTGCCGTGGATTATCCTGCCCTCACTGTTCATTATCCACACGCCGACCGGCAGGAGCAGCAGCATTTTTCTCAGGACTTCATTGTCAGAAAGAGGGTCCTGTGAATGCCTGAGGGAGTCAGCTATCTCCGAGAGCTTCGCCTTGAGCTCTTCTGCTTCAACTGTAAGGTCATGGATCTTCTTCGTCTGATCTTCCATGTTATCTTTCCTTTAAGGCCGTCCTTATCCTGGATATTATTCCGGCTGCCCGGCCGCCGATGTCCTCCGCGAGGAGTATGTCGGATATGATCGCGACTGAAGAGGCCCCGGCTTCGAGGACAGGTACTGCCGAGTCGGCTGTAATACCGCCGATGGCAACTATCGGTATGCCGATATTCGGGGCCAAGGCCCTGAGGCCTTCGAGACCTTTGGGTATGTCGGCATCTTTTTTTGTTTTTGTCTGGAATATCGGGCCGAATGATATATAGTCAGCCCCGAAAGATTCAGCCTCTCTGGCTTCTTCGAGGTTATGTGTAGACACGCCTATTATCCCCGAAGGCATGAGCCTTCTCGCTTCGCTCAATGGGATATCGTCCTGGCCGAGATGGACGCCGTCGGCACCTGATAGCAGGGCAATGTCGAGCCTGTCGTTTACGATGAAAAGCGCCTTGCCCTTTGTAGCGGCGCGCACCGCGCAAGCGGCTTCAAGCACGGCCCTGCTCCCGTCGTCTTTGGCCCTCAGCTGGATTATTTCCACGCCCGCTTGGACGAGTTTTTCCGCCCATTGTCCGGCAACGGACAATTCCACCCAGGCAGAATCTATAACGCAATAGAGCCCTTTTATTTTATTGCGATTCATCACTTTAGCTTATCGAGCTTTATGTCGAGCTCTTTTATCTTCTTCCTGAGGGTGTTCCTGTTTATGCCGAGCATCTCAGCGGCCTGGACCTGGTTGCCCTTGGTCTTTTCCAGCACGAGCCTCACCAGCGGCCTTTCCATGAACGGCATTATGAAGTCGTAGAGTTCCTGCTTTGAGCGGTGGTCTGTTTTGTCGATGAAAGGCTTTATGCGGGCTGTTATGATGTCTTCGAGAGATTCGCGCCTCTGGCGCGACTGGGGCAGAGCGAGGTCCTCTGGCGTGATGGTCACGGACTGGGACATGAGCACGGCCCTTCTTATGATGTTCTCAAGCTCCCTTACGTTGCCGGGCCAGTTATAGCATTC
>JACPGA010000114.1 GCA_016182705.1 Deltaproteobacteria bacterium | reverse complement strand
AGACCCTCTGGATGATATCGGCCCCGCGAACCCCCTTGCCGACCGGCTCTATCACGTCCACCGGGAACCTTGCCCTGAGCATGGCTTCGAGATCGAGTTCCAATACCTCGCCCTGAGTCTGCATGGAGCCCTGCTCGCCACGGCGCTTGAGCTCTTCTATATTGCGGAGCATGTCCGCTATTTTTTTATCTTTCTCAAGGTCGCGGAGCCTGTGCTCTTCCGAGAACATCTCAAGGGCAGACTGCTTTATTTTCTCCCTCTCTGCGTCAAGCTTTCTGGCGGACTCTATCTCAAGCGACTTTTTTTCTTCCTCTATCTGTCTGTTCCTGCGCAGCAGTTCAAGTTCTTTTTTTCTGGACTCTTCGAGGAGCTTTTCCTTGCTGGCCCTCTCCTCCCTCAAGTCCCTGAGTTCGGTGTCGACCTGCTCCAAAGCCTTTTTCCTGGCTTCCTCTGAAAACCTTGCCCGTTCGGTGGCGAGCTTCCTCGCTACCATCTCATCGACGGACTTCTTCGACGCTTCTAATTCGGAGGCGCGTTTTTTAATCTCATCTTCACGCTTCCTTATCTCGAGTTCCTGCTGCTTTGCCTTGAGTTCGTACTCAGACCTGAGCCCCTCTTTTATCTGGCCGGAAAGAGCTTCGGTAAGCGGGATATCGCTGCCGCAGGAAGGGCATTTAATAGTCTGTTCAGCCATTTGATCGTCCTCGTTCAAGCAGGATAACATGAAAGCGGCTCTTTTGGAATATTGGAGGCCGACGCCAACTCAAAAGCGCTTCGTGTTGATTTTATTTCGTGGAGGTGGTTTGCGGGCGGCCCTTTAGAGCACGAGGGCCGTTGCCGAAGGCGAGGGCGGGGGCGGCCCATCACCTGAAAAGCCGCCATGAACGGGCACGCTTCCCGCAGGCCGGCAGGGTGCGGGCCCACGGGAAAGATACCTCACACTTTTTTTACCCTGGCCTCAAACTCCTCTACATACTCTATGGCTGAACCGGCGGCTATCGCGCCGTCACCGACAGCCGTGGCTACCTGAAGAAGAGGCGTATTGCGGCAGTCTCCGGCAGCGAATATGCCGGGGACGCTGGTAGACATGTCAGGGGCGGTCTTTATGAAGCCGCCGTCGGTCTTGTCAACGTCGGCAAGGTCGGTTGTGGGGTTTATGCCCACGAATATGAAAACGCCTTCCGTCTCTATCTCCCTCATCTCACAGGACTTGATATCCTGGAGCACGACCGATTTAACGAGGTTGTTCTCGGATTTTATCTCTTTAAGCACATGACTGGTTATCATTTCGATGTTCGCCGTGGCTTCCATCTTTTCCTGGTGCATCTTCTCGGCCCTGAACTTATCCCTTCTGTGGACGATATAGACCTTCGCGGCCAGCCTCGAGAGATATACGGCCTCTTTTACGGCGGTATCCCCTCCGCCCACGACCATGACCTTCAAATTTCTGAAGAACGGCCCGTCGCATGTGGCGCAGTAGGAAACGCCCTTGCCGGTAAGCTCTTTTTCGCCCGGCACTCCGAGCCTCTTTGGTTTCGCGCCTGTGGCGATGATGACCGCCTTTGTCCTTATCTCGCCATCGGAGGTCTTTATGACCTTGACCTCGTTCTCGACGGTTATGTTCATGACGTCGGTGAAGCGTATCTCAAGGCCGAGGCCCCGGGCGTGCTCCTCGAATTTTTCCATGAGCCCAGCGCCGCTTATCGACGGGAAACCCGGGTAGTTCTCGATGACATCGCTGACTGCTATCTGGCCGCCGACCATCTGCTTTTCAAGCAGCACCGTCTTGAGCCTGGCCCTCTGGGCGTATATGCCTGCGGTAAGCCCTGCCGGGCCTCCGCCAATTATCACAAGGTCGAACATCAGAAAAAACCTCCGGGGAAGATGTAAATATTGAAATATCCTAAACCATTCGGTGGAAGCGTTCAAGTCCCAATTGCCATTGAGGCAAAGCTGTTAATCGAGAAGCCCCCTAACTGTAGCAAGGTTCATGGGGTCGTCCTTGTCGGTCTTTTTCGGCGTCTCCAGAATCATTGGGATCTCCCGTATATCCGGGTGGTTCAGCAGCAGCCGGAAGGCCTCGAGGCCGATCTTGCCTTTGCCAATGTGCTCGTGGCGGTCGAGGTTGGAGTGAAACGCGCCCTTTGAGTCATTCAGGTGGATGACTTTCAGATTCTCAAGGCCGACGGCCTCGTCTATCTTTTTAAGAAAGCCCGCCACCTCCACAGGCCTTGAAAAGGAGTAGCCTGCCGTGAAGGCATGGCATGTGTCAAGGCAAAGACCGATTTTACGCCCGTCACTGGCCGCCCCCTTGATTATCTCGCCGATATGGAGAAGGTCTGAGCCGAAACCGTAGCCCGCCCCTGAGGTGTTCTCAAGGAGTATCATTGTCTCAATGCCCAGACCGCCCCGGGCCGCTTCCTTCAGTGCCTGGCCCACTCTTCTTATGGCGAAATCAGAGCCCATGCCTATGGCCTCGGCTATCCCCAGTTCCTTCTGGAAGATGTCTATTGATTTGTAATATATACCGTCATCAGGAGAGCAGAGGTTTATGAGGTAGTTCGTATGGACGGCTACGGGCCAGAGCGACGCTTCTTTCCTTGCTGCCCTGAAGAGCCCTGCCTCATGCGCCGGAAGGGGGTTGTATATCCAGCTTCTCGGGTTCCTGCCGAATATCTGCATGCAGCCGCACCCGAGGGCAGCTGCCCTCTCAACTGATTTATAGAGCCCTCC
Organism: Deltaproteobacteria bacterium; assembly: GCA_016182705.1. Taxonomy (GTDB): domain Bacteria; phylum Desulfobacterota; class GWC2-55-46; order GWC2-55-46; family GWC2-55-46; genus GWA2-54-12. Next base: position 1,496 of record JACPGA010000114.1, on the reverse strand, counting down.
TGCGATGGAAGTATGCACGCCCAGCGGCACCCGCCTACCCCTTCTTGCCCTTCGCGTCGAGCTTCCTTCTCGCGGCGGAAGCCAGCGTATTGGGTATGTTCTTGCTCTTTGCTATGGACTGAAGGTCCTTTTCATAGACGGTATCGAGGAGCTTAAAAGAGACGGTAAGCGGGGTCTTCGGGTTCGTGAGCATGCCTACCCTTATTCCGTAGCTCTTGACCCATTCCTTGTTCCTGGCTATCTGGCGGAGCATGTCGTCGTTCGTGCCCTTTGTCAGCGTGACCTTCTGGACCTCCTCCTCGGTTATCCTCGGGTTCTTGAGGACCGCCATGGAGATTACCTTGTTGGAGTCTTTTATCAGAAGGTCCCTCGCGGACTTGTTGCCGCTAAGGGCGAGTTTGAGCTTCTGGCCAGCGTTCATCTGGACGATCATCTTGTAAATGTTCTGCTCGTCCGCCCTGGTACGCTTCTCATCAGTAAGGTCAACGGGGAGTTTGGGCTGGTCCGCGGCCACTGGTTTGGGCTTGCCTTCCGCTGGCCTCGGCTTGAATTCCGAAAGAGCGGCGCGCACATCCCTGTCATCCGAAAAAGCGGCAATCACTTCTTCAGGGCCGGTTGAGGCGAGTTCCGTGAGGGTGGCGTCGTCAGTGCCGGGATTGAGCGCGGCCATTATCCGCACGGCATCGTCACCCCTGAGCTCCAGAATCTTTTTTATGACCAGAGCGTCAAGGGGCGCGTCCATGGCCTCTAAAAGCCGCTGGAGAGGATATTCCTGAAGGCTCTTTCGCGCGGCTGCCGAGAGCTCCGGGTCCTTGTCAAAGCCGAGCACGAAAAGCACAGTCACTTCGTCTTCGGCTGGCAAGTCTTCACAGCGCCTTTCAGCCGCGCTCAGGCGCAGCTCCCCTGGGGAAGAAGGCGATACGAATTTAAGGAGCGAGCCCTTTAGCTTCATCTATTACTGCACCCTCTCTTTTTCAGGCTTGGCGGCCAATATTATCTTCTGGCTGAGGTAGGTCGGCACCTCCTCGTAATGTGAAAACTCCATCGTGAATATGCCGCGGTCAGCCGTCATGCCGCGCAAATCCGTGGCGTAGGTTATAACTTCCGCCAGCGGTACTAAAGCCTTTATCGTCTGGCTCCCGGCCTTGGGCTCGGCCCCGAGTATCTTGCCCCTTCTGGAGTTGACGTCGCCTATTATGTCGCCGAGTTTGTCGTCCGGCACGTTTATCTCCATCTTCATCACGGGCTCGAGCAGCACAGGGTGGGCCTGCTCCATTCCTTTTTTAAAGCCCATCGAAGCGGCTATCTTGAAGGCCATCTCGGATGAGTCTACCGTATGGTACGTGCCGTCATAGAGCGCGACCCTGACATCGACCACCGGAAAACCGGCGAGCACGCCCGAGAGCATGGCCTCGCGCACGCCTTTTTCAACGGCGGGGATGAACTGCCTGGGAATGGCCCCGCCTGTTATCTGATCGACAAACTCAAAGCCCTTG
>JACPGA010000130.1 GCA_016182705.1 Deltaproteobacteria bacterium | reverse complement strand
GCTCCGCCCTGTTACGGGTATGTGTTTTTAAGACAATACAAAACAAGTTTCGATTGCTTTGCTTCGCTCGCAATGACGGAGGTCAAAACACCGCCGTTGCCCTTCCTATAATGATGCAGGCGTATTCGGTGCCCGGCTTGAGCGGCGAGCGGACAGTCAACAGCCCCTTATCCAGTGCAGCCTTTTCTATCACTCCCAGACAGATATCAGAGCCCGTATGGTCCCTGAATGACAGCAGCCTGCCTTCGAGCTCTTCGTCTCCGCCATCTCTCGTGTATCTTACGCCGCATTTGTTCATATCGACCTCAAAAACGCGGGAGCCTTCGAAGTAGGCCCTGAACCGCTCGGCCCTGAAACCGGCTCTTACGGGTATGCCTTTTATCTTTGTGAGGGCTGACGGCTTGAGCCTTATTATTACGGGGCTTTTCATCAGGGCGTAGGGTGAGATTATATGTTCGAGCTCGTCATTTTTTTGTACCGCCAGGACAACATCAGGCCGGAGGAGGTCTATCTTATACTGTTTGTAGAGCCTGCCGATGGGTCCTGTCACGAGCCCGGTCGTGTCTATTATGAGTTTTGGGCACTTAGCCTGGGTGCTCTCCATTAACAGTTTCGCTCCGGTAAGAGATGGCAGCATGTTACCGGGAGGGCTTAACGCGCCGGTAAAGTAAAGGCCCTCTGCCTTTATCTTCTCCCACCCCTTGAAGCCGCCCTCGACAACCCCCCACGCGATAGTCGATGGAGGCCCGATGTGCGATTGACCCATGTCGAGGTCGAGCACTCCGGCCCTTCCTTTTTCTGAAAGGAGGTCCAGGGCAATGGCCGCGAAGGCCGTCTTCCCTGTATCCGGCCCGCCCAGGAGCATTATGCTTTTTGAGCTCGGCGATAAAAGGGCCTTTGTTATGCGCTCTTCCAGGTCCATCCATTCCTCGGTAGTTGCGTACATTGTCAGGATATCAGAATTAAGCCCGGCAGGCCGCGGGGGCAAAAAACTTTGACGGAACGCTGGTTTTTTTCTTTGACATTTCCGGACCGTTTGGTAATATTCAAATTGTCCGCAAATACTAATGGAGATTTCACAGGCTTTTTAAGCCTTTTTTGAAACATCTTAGTGCTGAAGAAAACACCTTTATATGAAATTCATAAGTCACTCGGCGCGAAAATGGTTCCATTCGCCGGGTGGGAGATGCCGGTCCAGTACACGGGCGTAATCGAAGAACACCTTGCGGTGCGCTCAGCGTGCGGGTTGTTCGACGTGAGCCACATGGGCGAGATAGAAGTCTCCGGCGACAGCGCGATAGACTTTGTCCAGTTCGTGATGACCAACGACATCGAGCGCGTAAATGACGGCCAGTGCCAGTATTCGCCCTTGTGCCGCGAGGACGGAGGCGTGGTCGACGATACCATCGTCTACCGCTTCAATATCGACCGCTACCTTTTTGTCGTTAACGCTTCGAATACGGCCAAGGTCCTTGACTGGTTTAAGCAGGTTCAGAAAAAAGAGGCCTTTCCAGACCTTTTCATAGAGGACTTGAGCGGCATATACGCTCAGATAGCCCTTCAGGGGCCCAAGTCGGCAGAAGTCATGAAAGCGCTCCTCGATGTGGACCCGAAAGAGATAAAGACCTTTCACTTCCACATGGGGCTTTTAAACGGCGAGATAGAAGCTTTGGTCTCCAGGACCGGGTACACCGGCGAGGACGGCTTTGAGATATACCTCGACCCGGCTGACGCTCCGGCTGTCTGGCAGGCGCTGATGGAAGCAGGCAAGCCCTTCGGCATAGCCCCGATCGGGCTTGGCGCGAGAGACACCTTGCGGCTCGAGATGGGATATCCCCTTTACGGGCACGAGCTTTCGGATGAGATAACGCCCATAGAGGCAGGGCTCACAAAATACGTCAAGTTCACGAAGGACTTCATCGGCAGGGAAGTCCTCGAGAGGCAAACTACCAACGGGACCGCGAAGTCCCTTGTAGGGCTCAAGATGATAGACGCCGGCATACCCAGGGCCGGTTACGAGATACAGTCGAACGGGAGTTCGATCGGTACCGTGGTAAGCGGCACCAGCTCCCCTTCTTTGAAGGCAGGCATAGGGACCGGGTTCGTGACAACGCCGCATAAGGCCGTCGGCACTGAGCTTGAAATCCTTATAAGGGGAAGGGCCGCCAAGGCACAGGTAGTACCGTTGCCCTTTTACAGAAAATAATCAGAGTTTTATTTACAAGTTGAAAGGAGATTTACTATGGAGTTCCCGAAGGACCTTAAGTACACCAAGGAGCACGAATGGGTTAAGGTCGAAGGCAATATCGCAACGGTCGGCATAACCGATTACGCGCAAGACTCCCTTGGAGACGTGGTCTATGTGGAACTTCCACAGGAAGGCGCGTCAGTCACCAAGCACGAGCCTTTTGGCGTGGTCGAGTCCGTAAAGGCGGTCTCTGACCTTTATTCGCCCTTGAGCGGCACCGTTACCGAAGTAAACGACGCGATAGTCGACAGCCCCGAGGCCATAAACGAAGACCCTTACGGCGATGCCTGGATGATAAAGGTCGAGATATCCAGCGACAGCGACCTTGGCGATCTTCTTACCGCCGACGAGTATCAGAAGTTCATAGAAGAAGAGAAGTAAGCCGCTGTGCCGTACATCCCCCATACCGCAAAAGACATTGAAAAGATTCTCATGGCGGTTGGAGCCGGGTCAGTAGAAGAGCTTTTCTCCCAGCTTCCAGCCGCGTCCAGGCTTAAGGGCCCGCTTGCCATCCCTGACGGGTTGAGCGAGCAGGAACTCCTTGGCCACTTGAAGTCCCTGAGCTCGAAGAACTCGACAGTCGAAGAGTACTCGAGCTTTCTGGGCGCGGGTGCGTACAATCACTACATACCCTCAACAGTCGACGCCATCATATCGAGGTCAGAGTTCTATACCTCGTATACGCCGTACCAGCCCGAGCTCTCTCAGGGAACTCTCCAGGCCATATTCGAATACCAGACGCTCGTGTGCCAGCTGACGGGCATGGACGTTGCCAACGCCTCGCTTTACGACGGGGCAACCAGCGTTGCCGAGGCCAGCCTCATGGCCAAAAGGATAACCGGCAGGGAAGGCATAGTCCTGGCAAACGCGCTGCACCCCGAGTACAGAGAGACCGTCGCGACTTATCTGACGGGCACGGGCGACCACCTCTCTGAGGTGCTCTATTGCGCCGAGACCGGAACGACGC
>JACPGA010000129.1 GCA_016182705.1 Deltaproteobacteria bacterium | reverse complement strand
GGATGACACGACAGTGAAAGTGACAACAGAGGGCTTGCGCATAAGGGAGACACGCCAGCAGGACAGGGACGGCCTGGTCGGAATCTCAGTTTCGTACCTGGCCTCGGCCGCTTTGACTATCGCGGCCACAAGGTCAGGGTACTCAAGCCCGGAAGCTTTGGCTGCCCTTGCAAAACCCGCGTCCGAGGAGATGTCGGGGTTCGGGTTGACCTCCAGGACCTTTATCTTCCCGTCTTGCCCGAGCCTCATGTCGACCCTGGCGTAGTCCCTGCACCCGATTATACCATATGCCTTGAGCGCTATCGCCTGAAGCTCGCCGCGCAGGTCTTCCGGCACGTCAGCCGGGCATGAAGGCACGGTCTTCCTGAAAAAAGGGCTCTCCTCGACCCACTTCGCCTCATAGCAGCAGATTTTCGGCTTGCCCTCCGGGAAGTCCACGAAAAGTATCTCGGACGGGGGCATGGCCTTTTTACCGGCACCGTTGCCCATTACAGCAATATTGAACTCCCTGCCGTCTATGTACTCTTCGACGATAGCGGGCTGGGAATACCGTTTTGTTATGAACTCGACCCTGTCCCTGAGCTCTTCAAGCGAGTTTACGACGGCATTCGAATCTATGCCCACGCTGGCGTCCTCGCGAAGCGGCTTTACAATGAGCGGGAACTCAAGACCTTTGGGCAGGGCTTCGGGCGCCCTGTCCATCACGGCGTACTCTGGCGTAGGAACTCCCCTGCTTGAGAGGATGTCCTTGGTCAGGCCCTTGTCCAGGGCCAGCCCCAGTGCCATCGGGGGGCTTCCGGTAAAGCGCGCCCCGTAAAGCTCGAGAAGGGCGGCTACGTTCATCTCAAAAGCGCTCTTTGAGAACGCTCCCTCGCAGAGGTTGAAAATAATTGTATCTCGGGCCGACCCGGAAACAGCTTTTGTGAAGCTTTCAAGGCCGGCTCTGTTGCGAAGCGGCAGCAGGCTTACTGAAAAGCCCCTTGCACTGAGGCCGCCTTCGATGTCCGCGACCGTAGAGGAAAGATTATTATCCAGGTCTACGATCTTTCCGTCTATCTTGTAGGTATCATGCCCGTCATCATTGAATACTATGATGACATTGCGGGCTGTCATATCCCGTACCTCTGGCGGGCAGCGTCAAGGACACTGTTCACCATGTCCGTGAAGGTCATCCCGGCGGCCCTTGCGGCCTTGGGAAAACACGAATTGCATTTCGGGTCCTGCAATATTCCCGGAAGCGGGTTGAGCTCTATTATATGTGGAGTGCCCACTGAATCGAGCCTGACGTCTATCCTGCACCAGTCCCTCACTTCGAGTGCGCCATAGGCGTCCTTTGAGACGGCCTCTATAGAGCTTCTAAGCCGCGAGTTAAGGTCGGCCGGGCAGGTGAAGATATCGAGCGGGGCGTCCGGCGTGTCCAGTATCCATTTGGCCTCGTACGAATATATGGGGTTTACCCCCGCCGGGAGCGCCGAATAGTTTATCTCCACTATGGGTAAAGCTTTGAGGGAGCTGCCGTTGCCTACGAGGGCCACGGTGAACTCCCTGCCTTCGAGGTACTCCTCGACCAGGGCTGGCTGGGCGTACTCATCTAACACATCCGCCACTTTTTTCCGGAGAGAGGGGACGTCGCGCACGATGGAGTCGTTCTTTATGCCCTTGCTCGAACCTTCAAGCATGGGTTTTACTATCATGGGAAATGAGAGATATTTCTCTACTTCGAAAGAGGCGTCCCTGGCGACGATGAACCGCGCCGTAGGTATCCCGTAATAGGAAAGTATCTCCTTGGCCCTGGCCTTGTTGAGGCACATGGCAAGGGTCAGCGGGTTGGAGCCTGTGTACGGGATGCGGAGCATCTCGAGAATGGAGGGTATCTGCGATTCCCTTGAGTCGCCCCAGACGCCTTCGGCCATGTTGAAGACGATATCGGGACGCTCGCGCCTGAACTTCTCGAACGCGTCCTCGTCCGCCTCGACCATGATTACTTCGCCGTGGCGCTCCCGCAGGGCGTCCCGGACCGCCTCGACGGTCTCGGGGTCGTCACACTCGGCGTAGAAATCCTCGGGGAGGCCTCCGGCCTCCCCGATTTCCTTTTTCAGATTATAGGTAAGGGCGACTTTCATTTTCCGGCTGAGCTGGGTTTCAATCCCCGGCATCAGGGGACGAGCACTGCCGCCGCGACGACGGTGGTGAACTTTCCGTCGCTCTTGACGATGGCGGACTGGGTTATGTTGGAGGTCTTTACTATCTTGTCGCTTATGCGGTAGATCTCCTTTTTCTCGTCCCACCCGAGGTTCTCGTCGAGGTCGATACCGAGAGTGGACGCGAGCATTGCTGCCGCGAGGTCTTCGGCGTAGTCGCCAGCGACCGTGTCGGACTCTCCATATGAATGGTGCTCGCTAAGATAGCCGTACAGCTTCCTGTCGGTAGGAATGGCGCAGCCGACAGAGGCCGCCAGAAGCCTCCTGGGCTCGTTGCTCGCCAGGCGGCTCATTACGCAGAACACTATCTGGCCGGGCGAAAGCTTCTTGAGGCCCACGCTCTTGGTGACTATCTTCGCCGATGGCGGGAAGATACTGGAGACCTGCACGAGGTTGAACTTCTCGATGCCCGCGTCGCGGAGCGCGAGCTCGAAGCTCGTAAGCTCTTCTTTATGTGTGCCGACGCCTTTTGTGAAAAAGACCCTTTTCGGAACGAACATTTGGTTTACCCCCGGATTTGCGGATTAGTATGTTATGAACCCGGATGACTCCGGCCTGGCTCGAATTGACTTGAACCGGCCCGGAGCTATCTAGCGGCGTTTTTTACCGCGGCCCTCGTTCATGTAGCCCATTATCTTGTATACGAGCTTGGCCGACAGGAAATCCGGCGCTATGTTACCCGGCAGGGGGCAGAGCTCGACCACGTCGAAGCCCACTACCTTTTTCTTCGATATCACGTTGCGAAGCACGCCAAGGACATCATACCAGCCGAGACCGCCCGGCTCCGGCGTGCCGGTTGCCGGCATTATCGACGGGTCGAACACGTCCAGGTCTATGGTAATGCATATCTCGTCGGTAAGCTCACGGGCGACCTTGTCCCAGTTTATCCCGGCGAGCACCTCGGAGGCGTAATGCGTGCTTATGTTCGACTTTGCCTTTTTCCCGGCCTTTTTCTCGGAATTGAGAAAATCAGCCTCTTCGACCGACAGGCTCCTGATGCCTACCTGCACTATGGGGCAGAGCTCGGAGATCCTCCTGGCCACGCACGCGTGGTTAAAGGGCGTGTCCTGATAAGAATCCCTCATGTCGGCATGAGCGTCGAGCTGGAGGACAGACATTTTCGGGTGCTTCTCAAGAAGGGCCTGCACAAGCCCCAATGTTATTGAATGCTCTCCGCCGAGCATCACAGGGATCTTGCCCGCTTCCAGTATGTCGGAGACGCCTTCCCTGACCCTTCTGATCATCTCTTCAGGGCCGACGGCGGTAGACTCTACCTGGGGCCAGGTCTCGATGCCGGCCTCGTAGGGCTCGCATTTCAATTCCTCGTCATAGAGCTCCATGTGCGTGGAAGCCTCTATGATGGCCCTCGGGCCGTTGCGCATGCCGCTTATGTATGACGCCGTGAGGTCATACGGCACTGACAGGACCGCGTACTTTGTTTCCTTGCCTTCGAACGTATCCTTTGGAAGGCCGCCGAAGTTCAAAATGCCTTCAGCCAGGCCCACAGGCCTTCTTGCCACACTCATTCCAGAACCCTTCTTTCGTTTCTTATCCAGCCCTCAACCGGGGCAGTCCAGCTCATCAGTAAAAATCAGCTCTTTCCTTGAAGTACCTGTAATTCGAAAGGACCTTCCTCGCGAACACCGGCGGCAAACCCTCAACGCCGGAATCGACCCGGCCAGGTCCGACATTGTAAGCCGTAAGCGAAGTCTCGGTGTCCTTGTAGCGGTCCTGGAGCTTTGAGAAATACCGCACGCCCATCTTGACGTTTGCGTACGGGTCAAGAAGAGTGCCTTCGCCGTCCCACTTCAGGTTGAGCTCGCCCGCGAGCTCCTCGCCGGTGGACGGGAGTATCTGCATGAGCCCCAAAGCACCGTTGAAGGACTTCGACCAGTTATAGAAAGTCGACTCGGTCTTCATGAGGGCGAGCACGAACAATGGGTCTATCTTGTTCGTCACGCTCTCCATGAGGATGGTCTCCGCGAGCTTGAGTTCCTCGATGGAGCCGAGCCCGGTCCTGTTCTCTTTTAAAATGCCGTGCACATAGTCGAGCATGCTCGCGTCCCTGCCCGCCTGCGGGAGCAGGGCAACAAACCTGCTCGTAAACGCGGGCATGACGCCGGCTTCGATGACAATGGCCAGGCAAAAAGCGGCCAGGACTTTTTTCAGATTTATTTTATTTATTTTTCCGTGAAACATCAAGAAGATAACTCCTCATATGAAGCAACTGCTGAATATATTTTGTTTTCAGGTTCATGTCAAGAATTTTACTGCCCCGTGCACGACATCCTTCACCCGAAGCCTGAGGCTTCTGGAGCCCTGCCACTCGTCGATATAGGGCGAAAACGCGATGCCATAGCCCTCTCCGCGCATCGGGTGGAGACCGGCAAGTCCGAAACCAATGGCGCTCCTTGAACAGCTCCCGTGCTTTACCTTCAGCCTC
>JACPGA010000123.1 GCA_016182705.1 Deltaproteobacteria bacterium | reverse complement strand
CTGCATGGACGCCGACACGGTCTTTATAATAGGCACCCACCTGTCTGACGAGAACCCGGTCATAGATTACATAGTAAGAAGGATATCCGCGGCACGGAGGATGAACGTAATAATAGCCTCCCCGCGCGCCATGAAGCTCGACAGTTCCGCAAATACCGTCCTGAGGCACAACCTGGCTTCAGAGAACGCTGTTCTTACATCTATAATTATAGGCCTGAACGAAGGCAAGCTCGGAGAGACGCTCAAGGGCATGCACGATGTCCAGCTGGATGCCAACCTCAAGGCCTCCGGACTTTCAGCTGATTCCGTGAAAGACGCTGTAAAGAGAATTGCCGCGTCTGAGTCCGTCGCCATATTCGCGGGCACAGAGTTCCTCCGCTACCCTGAGGGCATAACCGGGCTCGGCATTTTGAAAGACCTCCTGAAGTCAAAGGGCAAGAAGGTCAAGGTAATGCCGATCCTCGACAGGGCCAACCAGAGGGGCGCGTGGGAGATGGGCGTGCACCCGGGCTTCGGCCCCGGCTACACACAGGTCCGCAAGGGGCTTGGCACTGAAGGCATGCTTGACGCTGCCATGAAGGGCGAGCTTGAGGCGCTCTATATAGCAGGCTCTGATGTCGCCTCAATGTACCCGGACGAAGATTTCGCGAAGTCAGCACTTTCAAAGGTGAAGTTCCTCATAGTCCAGGACATGTTCATGTCAGAGTGCGCGAGGCAGGCGAATGTCGTCCTGCCAGGTGCGAGCCACGCCGAAAAAGACGGAACCTTCACGAACCAGGAGGGCAGGGCTCAGATAATAAAGAAGCTCCTCACCGCTCCCGGCAAGGCCAAACAGGATATAAACATCATCCGCGCCATAGGCGAGAGCTTCGACCGCTCTTTCGGTCCCAAGCATTTCGCGCTGGTTCTCGATGAAATAAGAAAAGAAGTCCCCATGTATTCGGAAGTAAGCCTCGCGTTCAACAACAAGAGGAACTCAGATAACAAGCTCGACAACAGGGCCGCCCTTATAAAGGCCGCCGAAGCCCCGTCCGTAAGCGGCTCTCAGTTCGCCGCGGCCAAGGCCGAAGAAAGCGGAGCGAGGTTCGTTCTCGCGACCGGAAATCACCTGTTCCATTCCGGCAGGTCCTCCAGAAAATCCGAGACACTTCTGGGGCTTCTCAAGGGGGCCGTGGTGGAGATAAGCGACACAGACGCCAGCGAGCTCGGATTGAAGAACGGCGACAAGGTACGCGTAAAGGGCACGAACTTCGAGGCCCAGATGACGCTCATTACGAAGAAGGGCAGCAAGAGCGGCGTTGCCTTCATAGCCGAGAACTTCGACGAGGCTCCGGTAAACAGGTACTTCAGGCGCGGAAAGGGAATCCCCCGCGTAGACATAATAAAGACCATCTGATTGTAGCGCGTTTTTTCCGAACGAGGAGCCTGGCATAACCAGGGGAGGTAGAAGATGGTAGACCCGAAATTGCTGAGAGAAGTGCCCTTTTTCCACGACCTTACGGATAACGAAGTCGCGGTAATGTCAGGCGTCGTCAACAGGAAGAGTTTCAAGGTAGGCGACACCATATTCAAGGAATCGGAAGACGGCGCTGCCCTTTACATCATTAGAAAAGGCGAGGTTAAGGCCTGCAAGACGGCCCCGGACGGAGAGCTCTTCACGCTTACCATAATGAAAGACGGCGAGATCTTCGGAGAGATGAGCTTCCTTGACGGCAGGCCCAGGTCGGCCACAGTCGTCGCGGTCTCAGATCTTGAGACTTATGTAATAGATAAGAACGACTTCGAGACGCTCGTTGACGCGAACCCGAGGATCATCTACAAGCTTTTGAGAAACATCGTGTTCACCATACACTCGATAGTGCGCGGCATGAACTCCAGGTATATCGAGATGATAAATTACATGTGGGGCAGAAGAAGATAATCCCCGCTGAGCAGTGCCAGATACGAGACTCGCGGATTCGAAAATTTTGAGGCCTGGGCGGATTTCACAGGTCGCAGTTGAAAAAGTCCAACGCTGACTTTTCAACATACTGATTAACCAAGGGCAAAGGAATTATGCCGGACATCGCAACCCTTTTAGAAATTCTGCTTATAGTGGTGAAGGTCGGGGTCGTAACCATGATCCTGTTCGGACTTCCCCTGCCTCTTACATGGCTTGAGAGGAAGGTCGCCGGCCACATTCAGGTCAGGCTTGGCCCCTGGAGGGTAGGCCCCCACGGACTGTTGCAGCCGTTCGCGGACATGATAAAACTCCTGTTCAAGGAGGATATCGTCCCGTACAAGGCTGACAAGCTCCTGTTCAACCTGGCCCCGCTCCTGTCCATGGTTCCGGCTTTCGCTGTATTCGTCGCCATCCCGTTCGGGGACAGCGTCATGGTCCCCTTCATCAATAAGGAAGTTACCCTATATATCTCCGACATGAACGTGGGGATACTCTATATCCTCGCGATTGGGGGCTTAAGCATATACGGCCTCATACTGGGCGGCTGGGCCTCGAACAGCAAGTACGCGCTCCTGGGCGGCCTGCGTTCTTCCGCGCAGATGATCAGCTACGAAGTGGCGATGAGCTTCGCCGCCGTCGGCGTAGTTATGATGAGCAACAGCCTGAGCCTGCTTGAGATGGTCAAGAGCCAGTCAGGGAGCTTCCTCAACTGGAACATCTTCTATCTGCCGGTTGGCCCGGTCTGGTTCGCGATATTCCTTATCGCCGGCCTGGCTGAGATAAACAGGATACCTTTTGACCTTACGGAAGACGAGGGCACTCTGGCCGCGGGCTTCCATACCGAATACAGCGGCATGAAATTCGCTTTCTTCATGCTTGCCGAGTACGTGGCGATGGTCACTATCTCGGTCCTTTCCGTGGTTATGTTCTTCGGCGGCTGGAACGCGCCCTTGCAGGTGCCCGTGCCCATCCCGCCGATATTCTGGTTCGTGGCAAAGGCCGGGGCCTTGATCTACTTCTTCATGTGGATAAGGTTCACGCTTCCGAGGTACAGGTACGACCAGCTCATGACCATAGGCTGGAAGATACTGATACCGGTCGCGCTGGTAAATCTACTTGTAACCGGGTTCATGAGGATATGAGCAAAAAAGGTTTCGACCTATTCGATCTTGTAAAGAAAGTCCTGTTCACGGACTTCGTGAAGGGCCTCACGGTAACGCTCGGGTACAATATCTCAAAGAGCATAACCATGAGATACCCGGACGAAGAGAAGTGGGTCCCATACAGAAGGTTCAGGGGCATGCACACCTTGAACAGGGACGAGAACGGCAGAGAGCTGTGCGTTGCGTGTGAACTTTGCGCAAAGGCCTGCCCCACGGGCTGCATAACTGTCATCCCCATGGAAGACAACAGCGGCCGTGGCATCTCCGACAGGGTCGCGAAAGTCTGGACCGTGAACGTTGTGCGCTGCCTTTTCTGCGGATACTGCGAGGACGCCTGCCCCACGAGGGCTCTGCGCCTGGGAAGGGAATACGAGCTTGCCTGCACTGATTTTTCATGCACTCTGAAGAGCAGGGAAGAGCTGCTCGTGCCGCAGCCAGTGCCAGAGAGCATACCGGGCGGATACGTCGTGAAATCGAAGTTCGAAAGGACGCCGCAGGGCATAAAGGTAGTCCCGGAGCTTTCGAAATACAAGAAAAGAAGCATCTGACGAGCCCTCAGAGGGCCGTAGCATAATCCACAAGGAGCCAGCGGGGATATACTATAACCCGCCCAAGAGATGGAACAGATATTCTTCTACATATTCGCTATTGTCGCAGTGGCTTCGGCCATAGCGGTCATATCGGTGAGGAACCCGGTGCACAGCGCCATGTACCTTATCGTCTGCTTCCTGCAGGTTGCCGCCATATTCATCCTGCTGCGCTCCCCGTTCCTCGCGGCGGTGCAGGTCTTTATCTATGTTGGCGCGGTAATGGTCCTGTTCCTTTTCGCGGTCATGGTCCTCGATATCGGCAAGGAAAGCTTCGGCGAGCACATGCACAGCCAGGCCATCCCGGCAGGGATAACGGTTTTAGGGCTTCTCGCGGTAGTGGGCTGGCTCATAAGCAAGGGAAAGATAACCGTCCCGCTCGGAAACTATACCGAAGAGGTACTGACAAAGAACACTGAGGTCGTGGGCAAGTCGCTCTATACGCAGTTCATATTCCCCTTTGAAGTCGTCTCGCTCCTCCTTCTTATCGCGCTTGTCGGCGCGATAGTGCTTGTCATGAAGGAAAAGGGCAAAGGCGCGGGTTCTACGAGGTCCTGAGGTAAATGATGCTTACACTGAACCATTTTCTTATCCTGAGTTTCATCCTCTTCTCCATCGGGGTGGCCGGCGTGCTCCTCAGGAGGAACATAATCATTGTGCTCATGAGCCTCGAGCTCATCTTCAACTCCGTTAACATAAGCCTCGCGGCTTTTGCCTATTACCTGCAGTCCATAACAGGGACGGTCTTTGTGGTTTTCAACATAACCGTCGCCGCTGCTGAGGTCGCCATCGGGCTTGCCATACTCGTGGCCGTCTACAGGACCAGGAAGACAGTCTACGTCGAAGAATTAAAGGATATGAGGTACTGATGGATATCTGGGCGCTTCTCATAATCCCCCTTGCGGCTGCTCTCATAATCACCTTCATAACCCGCAAGCACGCGGAACTGAGCTCGTACGTGTCCGTGGGCGCCGTGGTCCTGTGCTTCCTCATCGTGCTCCCGTACTTCCTGACGATGCTCGGGAATCCGCACATGGAGCATATCGAGCAGTCTTTCCTCTGGATAGACATACCGGGCCTTATGGTCGAGATGGGCACGATAATCGACCCGCTCTCCCTCATAATGCTCTTCATAGTCACTTTCGTCGGCTCCCTTATCCACATTTATTCAAGGGGTTACATGCACGGCGAAAAGGGCTACGCGAGGTTCTTCGCTTCGCTTTCCCTGTTCATCTTCTCGATGCTCGGCATCGTGCTCGCGAACAACTTCATAATGATCTTCGTCTTCTGGGAGCTGGTGGGTCTGGCCTCATACCTGCTCATCGGCTACTACTTCGAGAAGCCCTCGGCGGCTGACGCGGCCAAAAAGGCTTTCCTCGTGAACAGGGTAGGCGACTTCGGGTTCATACTCGGAATCTTCGTCCTTTATTCCAGTTTCGGCCCTTATACACGCGGCTACGATGGTCGCCGCTGGCGTATACATGCTCGCCAGGACCGGCTTCCTGTACGCTGCAGCCCCGGCTGAGGCCATGATGGTCATAGCCTACATAGGCGGCATCACAGCCTTCATGGCCGCTCTCATGGCCCTGGGACAGAGCGACATAAAAAAGATTATCGCCTACTCGACCCTGAGCTCTCTGGGCTACATGGTAATGAGCGTGGGCGTGGGCGGCACCGGCGCGGGCATGTTCTACCTCATGACTCACGCGTTCTTCAAGGCTCTTCTGTTCCTCGGCGCGGGCTCGGTCATACACGCCTGCCACACCAACGATATATGGGAAATGGGCAAGCTGTACCCGAAGATGAAGATAACGGGCGTGACCTTCATTCTGGGCGCTCTGGCCATGATGGGCATATTCCCCTTCAGCGGCTTCTGGTCAAAAGATGAGATACTCACGGCGACCTTCTCGTCCGGCAACTATCTTCTTTTCGGCGTCGGCATCCTGACCGCCATGATAACGGCAGTATTCATGACCAAGGTCGTAACTGTCACCTTCTTCGGAGAGAAGCGCTATCACGGCCACCCGCATGAGTCGCCTTTCGGGATGACAATCCCTCTCATCGTACTCGCGGTTTTCGCTGTCTTCGTCGGTCTGGCTGGTCTGACGGGACTAGATCCCAACTTCGGCACTTTTGTGGCCGCGGTCGCGGGGTCAGCGGCGGCTCACGCCGGGGACGGCGCGCACGCCGAGCACCACTTCAGCTACTTTGTCGCGATAACCTCTACCATCGCGGTCTTCATAGGCATAGCGATAGGCTGGATAATATACGCGAAGAAGTCTGTAGACAACAACGCCATCGGCGCAAAGTTCAGCGGCTTTCACAAGGCTCTCCAGAACAGGCTCTACATTGACCACTTCTATGACAGGGTTCTGGTAGCGGGCATCTACAACAACATCGCCAAAGTCTTCAACTTCATAGAAGTGAACATAATCATTCACTTCGCGATCAACGGCATCGCGCATGTAACCAGGCAGGTCGGCAAGGGCCTGAGGCTCACGATTTCCGGACAGCTGCAGCATTATGCTTTCGCCATGGTCGGCGGCGTGCTCGTCCTGATGGTAATTTACGTACTCCTGTAGACGAGGTAAAAGGTGGAAGGGTTTCCGATTTTATCACTCATAATGCTTTCGCCGCTCGCGGCGGTCATACTCCTCCTTTTTGTTGATGACGCGAGGGTCGCCCTCGTAAGGGGTATTGCGATCGCGTCCACGTCTTTAAGCCTCGCGCTCTCCCTGTATCTCCTGTTTATCTACGACAAGGTAAAGGGCGGCTTTCAGTTTATCGAAAAGATAGAGTGGGTGCAGTCGCTTGGCATCTCGTACCACCTCGGCGTCGACGGTATAAGCGTCGCGATGGTGCTGCTTACATCCATAGTCATCTTCACGGGCGTATTCGTCTCGTGGGTCGGCATAAAGCACAGGATAAGGGAACATTACATGTTCCTCCTGCTCCTCGTGGCCGGAGTCTACGGCGTTTTCATGTCCCTGGACCTCGTGTTCTTCTTCCTGTTCTACGAACTCGCGGTTATCCCGATGTACCCGCTGATTGGAATCTGGGGCAGCGCGAACAGGGAATACGCCACGATGAACCTTACCCTGTACCTGAGCCTTGGCGCGATGATAGCCCTTCTCGGGCTCCTTTCGCTGTACTTCACCGCCGGTTCACAAACAGGCGTATACACGTTCGATATGCTCCAGATAGCCAGTCTCTCCTATGAGTCCGGCTACCAGATAAAAGTCTTTCTGCCGCTTCTGTTCGGCTTCGGTGTTCTTGTGCCGCTCGCGCCCTTCCATTCATGGTCGCCGACCGGACACGCCGCCGCTCCTTCGGCTGTCAGCATGCTGCACGCCGGAGTTCTCATGAAGCTCGGCGCTTACGGAATACTTCGCGCCATGTGGATACTTCCCGAAGGCGCGCAGTTCTGGATGCCCTGGGTCGCTGGACTCAGCCTCATAAACATATTCTACGGCGGCATGGTCGCCATGAGCAGGCGCGACATGAAGTTCATGATCGGCTACTCGTCTTCCAGCCACATGGGCTACGTGCTCCTGGGTATCGCCACCGTCAACATCATTGGCGTGAACGGCGCGGTGCTCCTCATGTTCGCCCACGGCGTCATGACGGCCCTGGCCTTCTCGCTCATTGGCTTTGTTTATGACCAGGCCCATACAAGGATGATTTACGACTTCTCGGGCCTTGCAAAAAAAGTCCCGTTCGTGGCCGTGGCCTTCGCTATAATGGGCTTTGCCTCAAGCGGCCTGCCTGGTCTGGCCAACTTCGTGGCCGAGCTCATGGTCTTCATCGGCGCGTTTAAGGAATATCCGGTACACGCTATCATAGCGGTCTTCGGAATCATCGTGACAGCGACCTACATGCTCAGGTGCATGAGGGACGTCTTTTTCAGGGAGCCCATGGAAAAGTGGGACGACCTCCGGGACGCCTCGACCTTCGTGGAAAGGCTTCCTTTCGTGTTCCTTATAGCGGTGCTCCTCATAGTGGGCTTTTATCCCTCGGTAATTGTAGATGTCATAAACTCGGGCGTTGTCCCGCTTGTGAATAAGCTCAACGCAGCCCAGATAGGCTGAAGATGGAAATGGTGATTTAGGATGGAAATGAATCTTTTCAGGCTCATACCCGAATTCATAATGCTCGGGACGGCGTTTTTGCTGCTTATTCTTGAGCTGTTCCTGCCCAAGGGGTCGAGGAAGGCGTTCGGGGTGATAGGCATCCTCGGAACTGTATCGGCCGCGATAAGCCTTCCGTATCAGGATTACGGGCTGGCGCTGGCCGGGCTCTTCGTCCAGGACCAGATGTCCATCTACTTCAAATGGCTCTTTGTCATCTCGAGCGTCTTTGTCCTCTATATCGTCATGCTCTACGAGGACAGGATAACTAACTGGCGCGGAGAGTTCTATTCCATCATCGTCTTCGCGATCTCGGGCATGATGATGCTCGCCTCCACGACCGACTTTGTAGCCTTTTACGTCTCACTCGAATTCCTCGCGATCTGCCTTTATGTCCTTGCGGCCTTCCTGAGTGACAGCCGCGTGACCTCTGAGGCCGGGCTCAAATACCTCATTACAGGCGCTCTGGCTTCCGGCTTTCTCATCTACGGCATAAGCTTTATATACGGCGCGACCGGAGCTACAGGCTTCGCTGAAGTCGCCAAGGCACTCCAGACGGCCGAGCCCACCGGTTTCGTCATAATAGGCATCGTGCTCATGGTCTTGGGGCTGACATTCAAGATTTCTTCTATACCGTTCCACGTCTGGTCCCCTGACGTATACCAGGGCGCGCCGACCCCGGTGACCGCGCTTCTGGCCGCCGCCTCAAAGGCCGCCGGTTTCGTTGTAATACTGAGGATATTGTACGTCGCTCTCTGGCCGATGAAGGCAGAGTGGATGGCCTTCGTGGCCGTGATATCTGGTATCACGCTCCTTTTCGGAAACCTCGCGGCCATGCCACAGAAGGACTTGAAAAGGCTTGTCGCGTATGCCGGAATAGGCTCTGCGGGGTATCTGCTCATGGCGGTCGCTGCCGCTTCCGAGCTCGGCGCGGGCGCGATCATGTTCTATCTCCTCACCTACATATTCGGCATAATCGGCACTTTTACGGCCATAGTCGTATTCCATAACTCAGAGGGTTCCGACCTTGTAGAATCTTATTCGGGCCTTTACAAGAGGTCTCCGCTTCTTGCTTTCACGCTTTTCATAGGCCTTCTTTCGATAGCCGGTTTCCCGCCGCTCGGCGGCTTCATCGCCAAGTTTTACATCTTCATGGCGGCCGTGAAAGAGGGGCTCTGGGTGCTGGCCGTAATAGGCGCTCTCATGGCCATCGTAGGCATGTACTACTTCCTGCTTGTCATAAAAAGCATGTACCTGAGACAGCCGACTAATCCTGCCCCGATACACGTCGATATGACTACGAGGGGGCTGCTGTACTTTGTGAACGCGGCGACTATATTGCTGGGAGTCTACCCGGGCCCGGTAACCGACCTGGTGATGAGCATAGCCCAGGGCGTATTCTAACCTACGGAAAACAAAAATGGCCGGACACGGAAAACACCACCACAGCGACCACTCGGACTGGGTCATAACCAACAAGATGATAGTCCAGGACGTCCTTAACGCATGCCCTCAGTCGCTTGCGGTCTTCACAAAGCACCTCGGACCTTATGCTCTTTCAATGCCGGGCGTGAAGACAGAAGCCATAGAGGTACTTGCGGCCATGAGCGACTACCATGAAGAGCTGCTCCTTGAAGAGCTCAACCAGGTCTGCAAGCAGAAGCCGAAAAAGACCGGACACTTCTAAACCGATTCTCCCAAAGCAGATGGAAATGAAACGGGCCTTCCAGTCTCCCGCAAAGGTGAACCTGTTCCTGAGGGTGCTTGGAAAGCGCGCGGACGGCTATCATGAGATCTCGACTCTCATGCAGCCTGTATCCCTTTTTGACGAGCTTGTGATAAACGTCTCAGAGGGCGAGGGTATTGCCGTCGTATCTGAT
>JACPGA010000018.1 GCA_016182705.1 Deltaproteobacteria bacterium | reverse complement strand
CCCACTCGAGCCCCAGCCACTTGAGGTCTTCGTAAACGGAAAGCTCGTACTCGAAGTGGCTCCGGGCGGTGTCGGTGTCCTCGATCCTCAAAATGAAGCTTCCGCCCTGGACCCTCGCGAAAAGCCAGTTGAAAAGAGCTGTCCGGATATTGCCAATATGTAGTCTGCCTGTGGGGCTGGGGGCGAATCTGGTTCGAACGATGCTCATTACCTTTTTTCCACAATCAGGGCCACGGCATAGGCCTTTATTCCTTCGCTCCTGCTGGTAAAGCCTAATCCTTCTTCAGTCTTGGCCTTCACATTCACCTGGCCGACGGCGCAGCCGAGCGCCTTTTCAATGTTTGCCGCCATGGCTGGTATATAGCCGAGGAGCTTCGGTGTCTGGCAGACTATCGTGGAATCGATGTTGCCTACCTCAAAACCTTTTTCCTCGATCAAAGTACGGGTGCGCTAAAGGAGCGCGATGCTCGATATGTCCTTGAACGTGTTATCTGTGGGAGGAAAGTGCTTGCCTATGTCTCCGAGGCCTGCCGCGCCGATGAGCGCGTCTATCACCGCGTGCAGAAGCACATCAGCGTCAGAGTGCCCGAGAAGGCCCTTTTCAAAAGGCACTTCGACCCCGCCCAGTATGAGTTTCCTGCCCTCCACAAGCCTGTGGACGTCGTACCCGAAACCTGTCCTCATCATTTATCAGCTCCAAGCCTGAGTTTCAGTATGCATTCTGCAAAGGCCAGGTCCTCAGGGGTAGTTATCTTTATGTTCTCGTATGAGCCCTCTATGACCCTTACGGCAAAGCCCGCCCTTTCCACAAGAGAGCTCTCGTCTGTGCCCATGAAGCCGTCTTCGCTGGCCTTTTTGAAAGCCGCTTCAAGCGTCTCCCTTGTGAAGGCCTGCGGGGTCTGCACTGAAAGCAGGGCTTCTCTCGGCACGGTGCGCCGCACAAACCCGCCGGATGATTCCTTTACCGTGTCTTTTACAGGCACGGCGGCTATGGCTGCCCCGTGCTCCAGGGCGGCTTCGATTGTACGGTCAATTATATCAGGAGTCACAAGGGGGCGCGCGCCGTCGTGCACGGCGATTATATGAAAGCCCTTGCCAGCGGCTTTTATGCCGTTTTTTACGGAGTCCTGCCGTTCATCCCCGCCCGCGACCACGGCGGCGATTTTTTTGAAACCGTACTTCGATACTATCTCGTTCCTGCAGAACGATTCGTCGCCGGGCGGCACGACGATTATGACGGAATGGATGGAAGCCGCGTTTTCAAAGGCCGCCAGCGTATAAGCGAGGACCGGCCTGTCAAGGAGCGTAAGATAGTTCTTCTTCCTTGAGCCCATCCTGCGGCCCATGCCGGCGGACGGTATTATGGCGACAGTTTTTTTTAAGGAGGGTTTCGTCATTTTCCGGTTTGTATTAACTTCGGATGATGTCGCGAGCCTGCGAGAAGCCTTGGCAGAGCTAACAATGAAATTCCCCCCTCTCCCCAGCCCTCTCCCACAAGGGGAGAGGGGGAAATGCTGGAGATCGCCTCAATGCTACTCGCGATGAAACATTGCAAATTAAAAAAGACAGTTTAATTGAAATACAGAGCGAATTAAAGGGATTTTTGGGGGGAAGCTTGGGAAGCAGTCATTCTACCATTGAACCACGCCCGCATTTGAGGCGCTTACTGGTAGACGGCCCTCTTGAGGTCTTCTTTTACCTTCGAGAATATCATCCTGCCGCCGGTCGTCTGGAGGACGCTCGTTATGTTCACGTCTATGGCCTTGCCCACGAACTCCCTGGCGTTGTCTATGACTACCATGGTGCCGTCCTCGAGGTAGCCGACGCCCTGGCCGTGCTCCTTGCCTTCCTTGAGGACAAGTATGTTCATCACCTCTCCGGGCAGCACGACCGGCTTCATGGCCGTGGCGAGCTTGTTGAGGTTCAGGACCTTCACCCCGTGCAGCTCGGCTACCTTGTGCAGGTTGGCGTCGTTGGTTATTATCTTGCCAGAAAGTTCTTTAGCGAGGGCCACCAGCTTGCTGTCGACCTCGCGTATCTCAGGGAAGTCCCTGTCGGTTATCTCGACAGTTGTTTTCCTGTTCGTCTGTATCTGCTTTAAAATGTCGAGCCCGCGCTTGCCTCTGGCCCGTTTGATTGGGTCTCCGGAATCGGCGATGTACTGGAGCTCCTGGAGAACGAATTGCGGCACGACGAGCACGCCTTCAAGGAAGCCCGTTTCGCAGACCTCGGCAATCCTGCCGTCAATGATGACGCTCGTGTCCACGACCAGCGGTGCAAGGACAGGGGCCTTGGCCTGCTTCGCGTCTGCGTCCTTCTGGCGTCCGGCGAAAAGATTCGCGAACCATTCGGAGTCGAACTCGTCGCCTTTTTTCATGCCGATGCTGAGGCCGATGTATCCGATTATGATGTTTGTGATGAGATAGGCGGCAAGCTCAACGTACCTGCTCTTGAAGTTGAGCATTATCGGGTAGGTGAGCAGGTTTGCGACGACGAGGCCTATGATGAGGCCTATGGCCCCGCCCAGGACTATGCGCAGCGGAGTGCGCTTGACCCTGTCTTCGAAGATAATCGCCAGGACGGAGATCAAGAGGCCGCTTACGAGACCGATATATGCGAGATTGTTGCCTGCGATCTCATAGACGATGAAATACCCGCTGGCTGAAGCGAATATTACGAGAAGCGACCTCATCAAGAGGAACAAAAAATACCCCCTTCTTTACCTTTGCATCATACGGTAAAGCTCTTCCTCTACCTTTTCTTCCTTTACGTTTCTGGCTATCGAGAGTTCTTTTACCAGGAGGTTTTTTGCGGTGTCGAGCATCCTGCGTTCGCCAAAGGAGAGTTCCTTGTCGTATTTCAGGATGTACAGATCGCGCAGGACCCGGGCTACTTCCATCACGCAACCGCTTTTAATCTTGTCCGTGTACTCCCTGTATCGCCTGTTCCATGTCTGTCAAGAGCGACTTCTGTGCGGTCCTTCAGGATGTCGTAGATCTTGGGGACCATCGACTTCTTGACTATCTTCCGAAGGCCGACAGTGGAAGCCGTGTCGGTGGGGACCATTATCGTGGCTTCGGTGTCGAGTATCTTGATGATGTAGAAGCTCTTGTGGAGTCCCGAGACTTCTCTCGTTTCGACCCCCATTATCATGCCCACGCCATGCGCCGGATATACGGCCAGTTCGCCTGACTTGAAAATTTCAACGATAATTTTGGACATGAAAGCCTTTCGGGTTAGGGGTGCGGGTACTACCTTTATACCATATCCGGGGCTTTTCAGTCAACTTCTTTGGAGCCCCGGTCCGAATGCGCTTCCAGGCTGAATAAATCCTCTTCGATGAAAGGGTTTATTTCTACCTCCGTGTACTTTATGGCGAGGTCGCGTTTTCCGTCTTTTATCCTGATGAGGAAGGGAATGTGCGCTCCGCCTACTTCCCTGTATTCGCCGAGAGTCACCTTGAGGCCATCTCTGTCTTCAGATGCCCTGGAGTACTCACGCAGGCGGCCCCGATCATCCCTTGAGGCGCTGACGCCAGGCATATCCAGAGCCGGCGGGTACGGTGCGCCTGTAAGGAAAGAGACGACTTCTTCCGCCTTGAAGGAATATGGTATTTCCGGGTCGCCCCAGAAGAATTCGCTGACCTGGCCGTCAGAGTTGACGAACAGTTTTTTCCCGTCGCTGGCTATGAGGGCGGCCGTCAGGCCGAAAGGGCCGAATATCTCTATCCTGAAAGAGCCGGGCGCTTTCGCGAGTATGGCGGCGCGCCCGGCGGCGGTAGAAGCGTCCTTTTTAAGTTCGACCACTGCCCTGGCGCGTATGGATGAAGCCGTGATCGTCGGCGGCCCCAGCGGCTCTTCGCCAGCGGGCTTCATTGCCGCGCAGCCGGAAAGGACCAGGAAGACCGCGAAAATGGAAAGCAGTCTTTTCCCAGACCTCACTTGCTGGCCTTCATCTCGTCTTTCAGGCGGTCGAGCTTCTCCTGGAGCTGCTCGTTGCCGGGATTTATCTTTACGGCGGTTTCGTAGGCGGAAAGAGCCTTCTGCTTGTTGTTGTACTTCAGGTACGCGTCCCCGAGGTGCTCGTTCACTATCGGGTCTTCGGGCAGCAGCTTCATTGCCCGCTCCAGTTCAGCCACGGCTTTTGAGAACTCGCCCTTCTTGTAGTAGACCCAGCCGAGGCTGTCGAGTATGTGGCCGCTGTCTGGCTTCAATGCCAGAGCCTTTTTAACGAACTCTTCGGCCATGTCGAGCTGCACGCCCTGCTCGGCGTATGAATAGCCTATGTAGTTGAGGGCGTTCGCGTGGGCCGGCTCGAGGTCAAGGACCTTCTGCATGGACGTAATGACTTTATCGTGTACTTTGGCTTCGTCGTAGACTACTCCGAGAAGGAAGTACAGCTCAGGGTCTTTGGGGCTCACACTGATGGCGCGCTCCAGGGTCGCTATGGCCTCATCGTGCCTCTTGGCGTCCCTGTATATGGAGGCAAGGAGCCTTAAAAGTTCGACGCTCTCGCCCTTGACCTTCAAGGCGTTCTTCAGTTCGGTTATCGTGTTGTCTATCCTGCCCTGGCGCTCGTAGATATAGGCCAGGTGGATCTTGGAGTCTATGAAGCTTGTATCCTTTTCAGGTATCTTCTGGAATTCGCCCTCGGCTTTCGCGAGGTCGCCTTTTTCTTCGTAAGTCGAGCCAAGGTAATAGCGCACCCTGTGGAACTCGGGGCTTGCCTTCAATATCTCCTCGAACTTTGAGATGGCCTCGGCGTAGTTCTTCCTCTCGAAGTGGATGAGCCCTATCTTGACCATCGCGTCAAGTCTGGTCTCTTCGTTTTTCTCCAGGGAGCTGAACTGCGCGAGCGCGTCGTCGAGCTTGTTCTGCTGTATGTACAGGGTGCCGAGCCTGGTCATTATGCCGGTGTCATGCGGCATCAGCTCGATACCCTTCTTGTAGACCTCTATCGCCTTTTCGGTCTTCTTGCCCAGCTCGTAGGTGATGCCGAGCTCGAAGTAGGCGGCGCCGAAGTTCGGGTTCGTGCTCAAAGCCTGATTATAGTACTCGGCCGCCTTGACGTAATCGGCCCTGTCAAACTCTATCTTGGCCAGGTAGTAATAGCCCATTACGGACTCGGGATTGGCGGCGATGAGCTTGTTCAATACCTCGATGCCCTTGTCGTATTCCTTTGCCCTCATGTGAAGGAGGCCGAGAAGGAGGTAGTTTTTTATGTTTTTCCCGTCGAGCTCTATTGCCTTGCCATAGTACGCGGCAGCGGTCTTTTCGTCTTTCAGCGACGCGTGTATCTCCGCGAGCGCAGCGTAGGGCGGGGCGTACCCGGGGTCTTTTTCTATGGCTGTCTCAAGGTGACCGCGCGCTGCGGAGGCATCTCCGGAGATCATGTAAAGAGAGCCGAGGTCGGAGAACAGGACCGCTGAGTCAGGGTCAACGTCCACGGCCTTCATGTAAAGCTCTATAGCGCCCGCTGTGTTGCCGCTTTTTTTGAGCATCTGCGCGGCTGTATAGTAATAGTACGACTCACTGGAACTGCCTTTCTTGCTGGCGGTCCTAGGCTTGGAGTCCTTCGCGTGGGACGGGGTCGATAACGAGGGTACGAATAACAGAGCGGCGAGTGTGGGTATTGCTATGAACTTCTTCAAGTATGCGGAATCTTTCACGACTGCTCCTCCGAATCTGCCCGGGGCGGGCCTTTTTGGGCGCCTGTATGGTACCTGGCGGGTTGAGGGGCCTAAAGATGCGTCTTGTCCTGGGCGGACTCTGACGCGTCTTATGGTACCACCAAACAAATCCATTAGTCAAACGAAAACAAAAGCTTGCCCGGACACAATAGTCCCCTGCGGGGCAAAACCCTTCGGTTGTACGGATTCAGTGGGTGCGTGGAACGGCTCGGAGGTTTCGCGGTAAAAAGAGGGTAAGTTCAGGAGTTCCGGTTACAGCCGAATTTTTTTTCAGGCCTGCTTGGCTTCCTTTGGGGCAGCCTTCAGCCTTGCTTTTTCAATCCTGTCGCGTACCTCGGGGGCAAGGTGTATGGCTTCGGTGTTCACTGCCGCGAGCAGTTCGGCCAGCAGTTCGATCTTGTCTCTTACCTGAAGGCCCTTGTGTATGATTATGCGCTTTTCCCCGCGGAGCATGAACATTCCCCCGTGGGTCGCGACCACGCCCTTCAGCAGGTCTTCGTAGCTCAGTTTTATGTCGAGGCGCGTTGCTGCTTCCTCGAGCGCGTGGAGTAGGGCGTCGTCTTTCATGGCGCTTATTTTCACCAAAAGGCATTTTCCTGTCAAGTTAAAAGAGGAGAGGGCGCTTAAACGGCCAAAAATGTTGACAGGCCTTCCGCATTAGATTATATTTCAAAGAGGATTTAATATGGCCGGAGTGAAAGTGAAAGTTAACTCAAGGCCTTCGCGCTGGAAAATAGCTTATTTAAGACTGAAAGGAGCGGTATATAATGAGTGATAACATCATTAATGTGACGGACTCCACATTTGAGTCCCTGGTGCTGCAGTCCGACATGCCTGCCCTCGTTGATTTCTGGGCAAGCTGGTGCGCGCCGTGCAGGGCGATCGCTCCCATAGTAGACGAAATGGCCCAGGAGTACACGGGCAAGCTTCGCGTCGTCAAGGTAAACGTCGACGACAACCCGGCCACCCCCGGCAAGTACGGCGTAAGGGGCATACCCACGCTCATCCTTTTCAAGGGCGGCAAGGTAGTCGACCAGCTTGTCGGCGCCGTGCCGAAAAACCAGATCAAGGAACTCATAGAAAAAGGTTTCTGATACGGCCCTGAACCGTTTAAAACACGAGGGCAGCCCTTACGGGGCTGCCCTTTTTTAATGACTATTTTTAATGGTATTGTAAAGGGCGGCGCTGTTAATGTAAAATATTGAAAAAATCAGAGGTTGTGGTATGTCATCTTTCAAAGGCATAGCTTTCATCATAACAATACTGGCCGCGGGTCTCCTGTTTACAGGCTGCAAGAAGGCCGGGGAAAGCAAGGCCGAACAGCCCAGCTTGTTCGGCGCCCCTGCCGCCGAGCAGCCCAGACAGGCCATACCGTTCAGCATGAAAACCTTTGACGGCAGGGAAGTCTCTTTACAGGAGCTCAAGGGAAAGCCCGTTGTAGTCAACTTCTTCGCGAGCTGGTGCGGCCCCTGCCAGCTTGAGGCTCCGGCTTTAAGGGATGCCTGGAAAGAGTTCGGCAGCAAGGTCGAGTTCGTGGCCGTCGCGATAGACGACAGCGAGGCAGGGGCCAGGGGATTTCTGAAAGAGTTCAAGATCGAATTCACCGCCGGGCTTGACTCGACCGGCGAGATAATGAAGGACTACAACATCTACGGCATACCAAAGACATACATCATAGACAGGACAGGCCTTGTCGTCTACGAGCATTCCGGAGTCATAACAAGTGAAGACCTGAACGCCGCGATAAAGCTTATTATTTAAAACCCGCCTTCAGGCCCGGTTGCGCCCCTTCCCTCCGGCTGATAAACTTAAGGCTGCTTCTGAATTTATTCTTTTTTCCTTTAGAAGCGGCCTTTGTTTAATTTCAATCGGAGGGCGCGTGATGAAGCTTACTCCCGGCGCCATGACCGTTCTCAAGCGGCGCTACTTGAGCAAAGACGAAAAAGGGCGCGTAGTGGAGACCCCGGAGGAGATGGTGCGCCGGGTCGCAGCCAATGTCGCGGCCGCCGAGGCCCTTTTCGGCAATGGCAGGGCCAGGGAAGAGCTTGAAGAGGCGTTCTGCGATTTGATGTATTCGCTCGAGTTCCTGCCCAACTCCCCGACCCTGATGAACGCCGGTAGGAGGCTCCAGCAGCTCGCCGCCTGTTTTGTCCTTCCTGTGGAAGACTCCCTCGAATCCATATTCACCGCCGTCAAGAACACGGCCCTCATACACCAGTCAGGCGGGGGGACCGGCTTTTCATTTTCTCGCCTCAGGCCAGCGTCCGATATCGTCTCATCCACCGGCGGGCTTGCCAGCGGCCCGGTATCTTTCATGCGCGTCTCCAACGCCACTACCGAGGCCATTACGCAGGGCGGCACGAGGCGTGGGGCCAACATGGGCATACTCCGC
>JACPGA010000113.1:2807-4392 GCA_016182705.1 Deltaproteobacteria bacterium | reverse complement strand
TTGTCCCCTGCCCCGCTATGACAAGGTCGTCTTCAAAAGGCGGGATAAAGGCAAGGCCCCTTTCTTTCGCGTAACCAATGGCGAACTGGTATGCCTCGAAGAAGTTGTCGCCGTGGAAAATGACCTCAGCTCCATAACCCTGGGTGGCCACGAACTTCACTATCGCGGTGTTCTCAGGCATGATGATGAGGGACTTTACCCCAAGAAGGGAGGAGGCCCACGCGACACCCTGGGCGTGGTTGCCCGAAGAGGCGGCAACGACTCCCCTGGCCTTCTCATCATCTGTCAGGGAAGAGACCTTGTTAAATGCGCCCCTTACTTTGAATGAGCCTGTTTTCTGGAGGTTTTCAAGTTTGAGCCAGACCTTGAAGCCAAAAAGCCTGGAGAGGGTTGAGGAAGGTATTACGGGCGTGCGGGTCACTACCCCTTTTATTCTGGAAGCGGCCTCGTTGATAAGGTCTTTCATGGGCCTCTTTAAAACTGATTGAAACGGGATTCTTCGTTTCGCTCAGAATGACAACACGGTCATGGCCTTAACGCTTTAACCTCTGGCGTCTCGCCTCGAACAGTGCGACCGCCCCAGCTTGGGCCGCGTTCAAGGAGCTTATCTCGCCGTACATGGGTATCGAGACGCAAAAATCGCAGTTCTCCCTCACAAGCCTTCTGATGCCCCGCCCCTCGCTCCCTATGACAATTGCAATGTCCCTGTCAAGGTCGGCGCTGTAGACCGTGTCCCTGCACCCGGCCTCGATTGCGACCACCCAGACGCCTTCTTCCTTGAGCCGCTCAATGGCCCTCGAGATATTTACCTCGCGCGCGATCGGCGTCACTTCCGTGGCGCCTGCCGATGTTTTCACGACGGTCGCGGTAACTTCGCTTGCCCTGTCCTTGGGTATGATGATGCCGTGGACACCGGCGGCGTTCGCGGTACGCACGAGCGAGCCCAGGTTCTGCGGGTCCTGAATGGAATCGAGTATCAGGAAAAAGGCCTGGCCGCCGCTTTCTTTCCATGCGGCAATGAGGTCTTCCAGGTCCCTGTATCTGAAATCTTCGGCAAGGACCGCTGCCACGCCCTGATGCTTTTCAGTTTTGGATATGCGCCTGAGCTCGTCCTCAGGGGCCCTTTTTACCTCTATGCCCTTGTCAGAGGCCGACTTCATTATCAGCGCGACCGCCTTGTCGCCCCTCGTGTCGCTTACGACTACGCGGTCGATGTTCTTTCCGGCGCGCAGGGCTTCCGTAACCGGGTTTATGCCGTAGATGGTCCTCATATGCCTGGCTTTGCCGCCCCCTCTATAGCGCTCTCGTAGAGCTTGAGCTTCTCTTCCACTATGGCCGCCTCTTCGGTCTTTCCTTCTTTCTTATAAAGCTCCACAAGATGTCCGTAAATCGCAAGGTACGCGTTCCTGTTTATTCCGGGCACGCTGTCAGCAGCCTTCATGAAGCTCTCCTCGGCCTCAGCGTACTCACCTGTTTTCATGAGCACGACACCTAATGTGTCGAGGTATATATGGGTCTTTTCCGGCTGGGCAGTGGCAACCGCCGCATTTACCGCTTTTCTGGCCTCGTTCAACTGCCCCTTGCC
>JACPGA010000113.1:0-2786 GCA_016182705.1 Deltaproteobacteria bacterium | reverse complement strand
TTGCCGATATAGACCCAGCTCAGGTTGTTGTAAAAATCGGGCGCGGCCCCGAGCTCTATTGATTTCAGGTACTCCTTTTCAGCCTTCTCGTAGTCTTTCATCTTGAGATAGACATTGCCCATGGCGAAGTACACCCTGGGCTCTTTGGTGTCTATGGCCTGGGCATCCGCGTACTCGCGAAGGGCCAGCTCAAACTCTCCCTTTGACTCGTATATGGCCCCGAGCTTCATGTGCTCGGTATAGGTGAGAGCGTCAGGCTCTTTTATATCGACGACGCCGCAGCCGTATACTCCAAGGGCGGCAAAGACAAGCACGGCAAAAAGTTGTTTTTTCATTCCGGCCTCTCTTTAGGCCTCACAAGGAGGGTTGAATAGCCTGTTTTTGCCCACGACTTTTCCAGTTCCTTCATCGTGAAAGCCTGTTCCTTTTCAGTGCCTGAATGGGCAAAGACCACTCCGGCGACCTGGTCCATGCCTACCGCGACGATGTAATGGCCGACAGGGTAGAAGCTGTACCCGAGGTTCAAAAATAATATCAGCGGCTCCCCGCGGGTCAGGCTTTCTTTCAAGCCGTTCATGCTGCCCTTGTAATACTTCGCCTCAAAGCCCTTTGCCTTGGCATAGAGCAGCAGGTCCATCGGCAATGTGCCTTTGAGCTTTTCGCTGTAGACCTCAACGGCCACGTCCTTCATGCCTGACGATGAACCGTAATAGCCGATTACGCTGGCAAGCGCGGCCGGGCCGCACATGTACTCGTCCTGAGGAAAAAACGGCACGCCCTCTATGTAGAGGCCAGCAGATTCCGGCTTTACGGCGTCAACGTGTCCTGCGCACCCCAGAAGGCACGCGGCAAAGGCCGCGAAAAGAACATTTTTAAATAATCCCATGACCCTCAAAAAAAACAGGCCCGGGGCCTTTTAGACCCCGGGCCCTTTCCGGAAAGCCTATCTTATGATGATCTTCCTGTCAGCGAGCTTCAGTATGACCATCACGAGTATCACTATTATGAGGAGGCCGATTATAATCCCAAGGCCGTCTCCGCCCGGGTAGACGCTTTCGAGCTGGGACGCGAAGGAATGGACCTCTTCGTCCGAAAGCTGAGTCATCTTGCCGTTTATCTCGTCCTGTGTAAGACCGGCCTGGGAAAGCCTGTCAGAGACCAGCTTCGACTCCAGCACTCTCTGTATCCTGGCGATATCAGCTTCCCTCGAATGTTCGGAAACCGCCGCCTCAGACCCTACGACAAACGCCATGCTCTTCGTCGGTATGCTCCCCAAGGCCAGCATCGTGAACGCGAGCACCAACGCTATCTGCCTGAAATACCAGTTTTTAACCAACTTCATCTCCAAAATCCCCCTTTTTCTGATTTTCGGCCCCTTAAAGCTGAAGCCCCGAGTCAACAGTTCGATTTTTCCAGCAGAGAAGTCTCACAAGTCAAGCCGGAGGATTGCCAGAAAACACCCGCCATTTCTTACGGCGTACGATGTCCGTTAATTTATAGTCCAAAAACCCCTGTCTGTCAACTCCCTTGCAAACATGGATATTATGTGATATTTTCGCAATATGAGGCTGACAAAAGAACAGGTCGAGAAGATAACGCGCACTATCCTTGACAAGCTCAAGGACAAAGAGCTCGTCGAGTTCAAGGCTTCAGAAGCCAAGGTCCATGAGCGGATGGTAGAGGTCTTTTTAACGGACCTTCGCGCGGAAGACACCCTTGACCGTGAGGTCGAGGAAATATTGAAAGGCCACTCCGGCGAGATAGACAGCCAGCGCCTCGATTACAGGAAGATGTTCAACATCGTAAAGGGCAAGCTCGCAAGGGAACGGGGGATAATCATTTGAGGCTCACTGAAGACAGGATATCCCACATAGCCCACCTGATCTTCGACGCGGTCTGGAATGACGACCTGGTCGATTTCAAAGACGAGAACAAAGCCCTTCTCGAGATAAAAAAAGTAATAACCGACTACCTTAAGGTCGAGGACGAGGCAGACTCTGTCGCTCGGAGCAAGATACGCTCGCTTTCAAGAGGTGTCCCTGAGGGGAGCAGGGAATGGGACATCCTTTACAAAAAATATTTTGACGAAGAGAAATCGAAGAAGGGCTTTCTTTCCTGATTAAGCCCTCTTTGAGATATACCCGCCGAGAATCCCGCGCCGCAGCTTTCCCCATATACCGGAGCACCATACAAAATGCAATATGACCTTCTCCTGCCGCCTGTCGCAGGTGGCATAATTGGCTGGATCACAAACTACGTCGCGATTAAACTCCTTTTCAGGCCGCACGTGCCGTTCAGGTTCCTGGGCTTCCAGGTACAGGGCGTCATCCCGAAAAGGAGAAAAGAGATAGCCCGTTCGATGGCGAAGACCATCGAAAAAGAGCTCCTTTCCTCCCACGACCTCGCCAAAGCCCTTTCAGGCCTCGAATGGGAAAAAGAAATTGAACAGACCGTGGAAGAGGCGGTCGAGCACCGGTTTTCTTCCAAGTACCTGAAGCTGCCTATCGTGGGCCTTGTCTCCGATAACCTCAAGAGCCAGGTAAAGCTCATACTCACGAAAGAGATAATCTCGCACCTCGACAGGAAAAAAGACTCTCTGGCAGCCAAGGTAAAGGGCAGCATCGACGTCCAGGAACTCCTCGTAAACAGGATAGACAATCTCGACCTCAAGAGGTTCGAGAGGCTCCTCACCGACTTCATAGCAAGGGAGCTGAAGCACCTTGAATATCTCGGGGGCGTCATTGGCTTTTTAATAGGCGTGTTCCAGTCAGTCTTGACTATTGTGT
>JACPGA010000116.1 GCA_016182705.1 Deltaproteobacteria bacterium | reverse complement strand
TTATGAGGTAGTTGCCCACGAGTATGGCTATGACATACATGAGCCCGTAAAATCTTATCTGGATGGGGCCGTACTCAAATAATATAGGATGCAAGGTTCTCCTCAGGCATATCGAAAAAAATTGTTCTTTTTCCTGATCTCTTTGTCAGGGCGCAAATAAAAATGCTCACATATTGTCATATATGCTCCGCTTTTTATTTCCACCCTTCCTCGACCTCCGAAAAAATAACTAATTTTTGGAAAAACACTTAGTCTATTCTATCAGCCCTGAAAGCGGGCTCGAAGCCGTTGCGTAGAGCTTTTTCGGAATTCTCCCGGATGTGAAGGCGAGCCTTCCGGCCTCGGTCGCCAGGTTCATGGCCCTTGCCATGGCGACAGGGTCCTTTGCGCTTGCAATGGCGGTGTTCATGAGCAGGCCGTCACAGCCGAGCTCCATGGCTATGGCCGCGTCAGAGGCCGTGCCCACGCCTGCGTCGACTATTATCGGGACCTTCACTGTCTCGAGTATTATCCTTATGTTGTACGGGTTCCTGATGTCGAGGCCAGAGCCAATCGGGGCCGCAAGGGGCATGACAGCCGCGCAGCCTGCGTCTTCTAACTTTTTGGCCATTATCGGGTCGTCGTTGGTGTAGGGCATGACAGTGAAGCCCTCTTTTACAAGCACTCTGGCTGCTTCGAGAAGCGCCTCTGTGTCCGGGAAAAGGGTCTTCTCATCGCCTATGACCTCAAGCTTTATGAGGTCTGTATCAAGGGCTTCTCTCGCAAGCCTGGCTGTTCTAATCGCGTCATCAGCCGTGTAGCAGGCCGCCGTGTTCGGCAGGAGCCTGTACTTTTTAAGGTCGATGTGGTCGAGGAGCGATTCTTTCGACCTGTCGAGGTTGACCCTTCGGACGGCGACCGTCACCAGGTCAGCCCCGGAGGCCTCAAGCGCCTTGACCATTATCTCGTTTGAAGGGTATTTGCCTGTCCCGACCATGAGGCGGGATTTGAATACATACTTTCCAATTTTCACAGTATCCATTTGATTTCTCCGATTGCGATTTGAGGCTACCTTCAAAAATTGCTCTTTTTCCTGACCTCTGCGTCAGAGCGTAAATAAAAATGCTCACATATTGTCATATATGCTCCGCTTTTTATTTCCACCCTTCCTTGACTTCAGAAAAAATAGCTAATTTTTAGAGACAGCGAATAATTGTTTCACTGGATCTATCCGCCGCCTACCATCCGCACAATCTCAACGGCATCCCCGTCTTTTAATGGGGTCACGCCAAAAAGTCTTTTCGGCACTATCTCCCTGTTGACTTCCACGGCTATGCCCTGCGCCTTGATGGAAAGGGATTCAAGCAGCGCTTCTATCGTCGCGCCTTCCGGAAGCTCTATTATTTCACTGTTCAGTTTTATCTGCATAACTAAAAATAGAGGTCCCTTTTGCCCTCATCCAGTTCCTTCAATCTTTCAATGATAACCTTTTTGAGCCCCTCGTCCTTCACTTCCTTCAGGCCTTCATTTATTGCACCCTCGTCCTTTACTTCCTTCAACCCCGCGTCTATGGCCTTATTTACAGCTTCCTTCGAGCCATTTACGCAATAATCAAGGAGATACTCCTTGAGGGTCAGGACGGCGTTCGCCTGGCAGAACTTTTCCATCTCCCCGGCCATGGCCTTGTCAGTGAAGTCGTGCCCTGTCCTCCCCACCCTGTAGCAGGTCGTGCACAGGCTCGGCAAAAGGCCCTCGTCAACGACAGACCGCACGACCTCCTGAAGGCTCCTGTGGTCATTGGTCGAAAACTGCTCAAGTGTCTGCTCGCCCTTGTAGCCGCCGGGGTTAGTCTTGGAAGCCGCGCTGAGCTGGGTGGCGCCAATCTTTATAAGCTCGCTTCTGAACGGCGCTGACTCCCTTGTTGAGGCTACTATGCCAGCCGACGGCACCGAAAGACGGAAGACCGCCACGACTTTCTTGAGTTCGTCATCTGAAAGCCGCCACGGGACTTCATTCAGTCCTGCTTCAGCAGGCCTGAGCCTCGGGATGGATATGGTATGGGCGTGCGCGCCAAAGGTCTTGAAAAGGTGAAGGGAGTGCGCGATGGAGGCGAGAGAATCGAAACGGTAGTCGTAAAGGCCCAGCAGGGCGCCTATGCCGACGTCTCCGAACCCGGCTTCCATTGCCCTGTCCATGACAGAGAGCCTGTAGTCATAATCTTTCTTCCTGCCGGACGGGTGCATCAATTCGTAAGTGGGCCTGTGGTATGTCTCCTGAAAGGCCTGGTAAACTCCGGCACCGGCGGCTTTGAGCTCTTTGAGGGAGTCGGTGTCCATCGGAGGGGCGTTCACATGGACTATCCTCATGCCGGTCTTCTCGTATATCGCCCTGACCGCTCCCGCGATATAGTCCAGACCCCACCTCGGGTCTTCACCTGTTACGAGGAGCACCCTTTTAAAGCCCATCTCTTCCAAAGCCTTTGCCTCGGCAACGGCCTCGTCTATGGTGAGGGCCCTTCTTGCCATATCCCTGTTCTGGGCCCTGAAGCCGCAATAGGTACAGCCGTTCGTGCAGTAATTCGACAGGTAAAGCGGCGCGAAAAGGACAATCCTTTTGCCGAAAACGCGCTCTTTCAATTCCCCGGCGGCCTTGAAAAGCTCGCCAAGCTTGTCTGCATCCTTTATGGCAAGGAGGGAGGCCGCCTCTTCAAGGCCAAGGCCCCGGCCTTTTGAGGCTTCCTTAAGGATAGAGTTCAGCTCGCTCTGGCCGGGTTCAGTGGCCTTAGAGAGCAGCTCCAATTTTTCATGGTCTATTATCATCTGTTCCTGAAATTAAAAAAGCCGCCAGAAAGGCGGCTTTGCTAATTCTGCTCCGGTCCTGTGCCCCGGATTCTGCCGCTTCCCTACGCTGGTATTAACCAGATCAGGTCGGTAGGGTCTTCCCTTGCGGGAACTCTCAGCCCTTTTGGGGCTCCCCTAGCGTGTGGATATGTGGCCCTGACTGCCGGGCATACGGCGCGAGTTTACTGCGCGCGCCTACCTGATAAAAATAGCAGTCCGGCCCGATTAAGTCAAGTTTTTAAAAGGGTTTAACAGTGGAAGAGGGTCAGATGAGCTTGCTCGCTGAGACTATGGTCTCGGCAATCTCGCGCATCTTCTTGTTCTCTTTCTGGGAATGTGTCTGCAGGAGCTTGAAGGCGTCTTCCTCGTTGATGTTGCACCTTTTCATGAGGATGCCTTTGGCGCGCTCGACAAGCTTTCTCGTCTCGATGGCTTCCTTGAGGTCGTCTACTTCGACCTTGAGGCTCTTGAACTCGTCGTATCTCGCCATCGCGAGCTTTATCGCTGGCTCGAGCTGCTTTTTGGTGACAGGCTTCACAAGATAGGCGAATACGCCGGATTCTATGGCTTTTGTGGCCATTTCATCGGAAGAAAGACCGGTGATGAGTATGATCGGTATTGTCGTTTTTGCCGAGATGTTTTTGGCGGCGTCTATGCCGTCCATCTCAGGCATTTTGACGTCCATGATTACGAGAGTGGGTTTGATCTCAGAGACCATATCGACCGCGGCCTGGCCGTTTGATACGGCTTCGACCTGATATCCCAGAAGCTCGAGCTGGTTCTTGAGGAACAGCCTTGTCTTCGGGTTGTCTTCTGCTATTAGTACTCTGTTTTCCTGTACCGGCGTCAATGCCTTCATAACCTTATAGCCCTCGTGACTATTTTGGATAGGATAATATACAACCATGTTCCAGTCAATATATTTAATTGAAGTTTAAGGGGTTACGCCATTTCCAGCAACCCCGTTTATATGCGTCCTGAAAGCCGTTCATTAGTAATTGTAACGGCAATTTTTGGAATGACTTTAATAAAAACCTCAAACTAAGAGGTTTTATGCTCTCAAGCTAATATGGTGATGGTTGTTATATTATGATTTTAAGCATCCAAGATTAAAAAACAATTAGAAAAGGGAAAGCCGCTAATTTCCGGCCAGGGCAGGCTCTTTTTTTGGCTTGAACAGGCGGGCGGTGATGGACTCGACCAGAAGGACGAATATCGCGAAAAAGCCCAGCGAGGGCAAATAGACCCTGTGCTCGTAAATAGCGTCTATTATCGGCACTATGCTTGAAGTGGGAGAAAGTATTATGAAATACCAGAATATGAAAAAACCGGCGACCCGTTTTCGCGATTCCGGCGTTTTGCGCGTGGATATTATCATGTACGCCCCTGCCCCGGCTATGGCAAGGAGGACAAGCAGAGAGACAACGGGCGGCAGCACAGGCGTGTTGAGCACAGTGCCTTCAGCGACCTGCGGGGCCTTTGTTAACTCCCTTGCCCACGGGAAGTCGTAATCAAGGTTCTGGTTCGCGGGGAAGGCAAGGAGGCCCAGGTAGTAGACCATCACGTTGAACTGGGTGTAGAGGTACTCCTTCGGGGTCACGGAAGACACCTTGAAACCTGCCGAGTAGTCGAGCTCTTTTGTGCCGAGGTCGGCCTTGACCTTGGGGGCCGCGTACTTCGTATCGGCTGACTCGTCGCTCAAATCCCCGAAGCCGCCCAGCGGCATTATTGTGGTCACGGTAAAGGCAGCGAAAAAGACGGCGAGCATGGCGTACATGGGCCATTTGCCGGTTATGCCTGTGATCTTCCCTTTCGCGATGAAGCAGTAATCGTAAAGGAGAACGACAGCCGGAAGCGTATATGCTATCTCCTTTGAGTAGAAGGCCAGCAGGTAAGACAAACTCACGCCAGCGTACAGGGCGGTCCTTTTTGTTTTTGCGGTGGACTTTGACGCCCATACGACGAAAAGCAGGGCGAGCAGGTAAAAAAGGCTCGTGAGAGATTCCATCCTCTGCACGATATAGGTCACGGCCTGGGTCTGGACAGGGTGGACGGCGAAAAGCAGGGCAATAAGCGCTGAAAGCCTTCTCGCGGTTGCCTCACCGGAGCCAGCGAGCCTCAGCGTGTAAAGAAGCAGAAGATAGGCAAGCGCGGTATTGATTATGTGTATCGCAATGTTTACGGCGTGGTATCCGGTTGTGTCAACCCCCCCGATAGCGTAATTAAGGGCGAAGGTCGCCATGGTAAGGCCCCTCTGGCTCGTCAGGACCTGCGGCAGGTTGTCGAGGTCTCTTAACTGCGTATTCTCGACTATGATGGGGAGGTCGTCAAACTGGATGCCTTGCCTGACAAATCTACCCCGGCCTCCTTGCGGGAGTTCCTGAGGAGCGTAAGCTCCTGCACAAGGGCCTTGTTCTTTTCGTGGAGTATAGATATTACGACAGAGAAGTGAAGGTTTATGAGGAGTATGAATATGAAGGCGACAAGAAACAGGAGCGAAGGCGGATAGGCGATACCCAGGATGCCGGCTATGCCGTCGAGCAGCCCCTTTTTCACTGAAAGCGCCATTATGACAAGCGCCGAGATTATCCATAGGACGGAGTATTTTTCTTTCAGGAGCCCGCGCCTTATGAAGTCGATTACAAAGGCGAACAGGGCGACCGAGCCGATTATGGCTATTATCTGGAAAAGGTACATCTAAACCGCCCTTTTAAGAGGCTTTCAGTTCTTTTTCATGAGGTCTACCAGTATGGCCAGGAGCACCTTTGCCATGTAGTAGACCGACTTCATCGGCGTAATGGAAGAGCGTCCGCCTGCCCTTTCAGCCATGCTGACAGGGACCTCCATTATACTAAAACCCTTTTTATGAAGCAATACGAGCGCTTCCACCTCGGGGTAATCGTCTGGATAGCGCGAGCTGAAGTACTCTATGCATTTTTTTCCGGCGGCCCTGAAGCCGGATGTCGTGTCGGTTATCTTCGCCCTGATTATGGCTCAGACCAGGCGCGAGAAAAAGACCATGCCCGCGCCCCTGGCGATGGACGGCTTGTAATCGCCCTCTCCAAGAAACCTCGAGCCAACAACGAGGTCGGCCTTCCCTTCCATTACCGGCTTTACCAGCCTCGCTATATGTTCGGCAGGGTGCTGTCCGTCGGCGTCGACCTGCACGGCTATATCGTAGCCCTTTGACCGGGCGTACTTGTACCCTGTCTGCATTGTCGCGCCTATGCCCAGGTTGTACAGGTGGCTGAGGACAACGGCCCCGCCAGAAGCGGCCAGTTCGGCGGTCCTGTCCCGTGAGCCGTCATTGACAACGACAATGTCGCAGCCAGGCACATGCCTTTTTATGGAGGCTATGACCCCGGAGATGGTGGCCTCTTCGTTGAAGGCCGGGATGATTATGAGGAGCTTATTTTTCATCGCAATGGCCGGGCGTCATGGTTCAGAGATTGCTTGGAAGGGATTGTATGAAGGTATAAAGTATTTAGAGTTAAAAAATGGTGCCGAAGGGGGGACTCGAACCCCCACAGGCTTTCACCCACAAGAACCTGAATCTTGCGCGTCTGCCAATTCCGCCACTTCGGCATCAGGCCCCGGAGAGCTGATTCAGCCCCACGGGAAAACAATTAAAACCTTGAAAAACAGACTGAATCAAGCTATCATCGAATCTGTTGCGGCCCGGACAGCCAGGGCCAGTTCAGTAAAAAATATTCGCACAGTAGTAAACTTTAGTCAAGGGAGTTTTTGATGAAGTTCTTTATAGACACCGCAAACCTCGAAGAAATAAAGACAGCTGACGAATGGGGCCTCATAGATGGCGTCACGACCAACCCGTCGCTCGTCGCCAAAGAAAAATGCGATTTTAAAACCAGGATAGCCGAGATCTGCTCCCTGATCGACGGCCCAGTGAGCGCTGAGGCTATTAGCCTTGACTCCGCCGGGATGATTGCCGAGGGCAGGGAGCTGGTGAAGATACATTCCAACGTGGTCGTGAAGATACCCATGACCCTCGAAGGATTGAGGGCCGTGAAGAAGCTTTCAGGCGAAGGCATTAAGACAAATGTAACGCTGGTCTTCTCCCCTGTGCAGGCTCTCATGGCAGCCAAGGCCGGGGCGACCTACGTGAGCCCGTTTGTCGGCAGGCTGGATGACATCTCGCACACCGGTATGGATCTCATAGCCCAGATACTGGAGATATATTTCAACTACGGCTTTGATACCGAAATAATAGCCGCGAGCATAAGGCACCCGCTGCATGTCCTTGAGAGCGCCAGGATGGGAGCCCATGTGGCGACCATCCCGTTCAAGGTCCTGGAGCAGCTCGCGAAGCACCCCCTTACCGATATCGGCATAGACAGGTTCCTCAAGGATTGGGAGAAAGTGCCCAAGTAAGTAAGCGCTCCTGGCAACAAAAAGGGGAAAGTCCCATCAATTCCGAGCAAACCCAAAGCTCTGTCCTTCAATGGCGGCCCGTTTTCCGGGCCGCCATTTTTCAATATTCTTTTTCATCAAAATAAATAAATGAAGTCAGGCAAAAGCCGGAATTGTACGGGAGCGCATGATGACTTTGCACAAAAAGCCATGTAACGCGGCTACCGCCGCTCTTTGTAACAGGGCTCTGCTCGCTTTCTGCCTCCCCCATCCGCGAATCTCGCCCCTGAGGTCGCTGCGCTCCCACAGCCTCGGCGAGATTCGCCCTTCCTCCCTTAGGCTCGCTCCGCCCTGTTACGGGGTATGTTTTAAAGACAATACAAAAAACAATCGTGCCTGCTTTTTGCCTTACCACATTTTCAGAGACTCTTCAGTACAGCCTAAGTATTCCGGTCAGCCTGACGGATTTATCCATTTTCCAATATAATAAATAAAGGAGAGTCTCATTGATTACGCATGTGGTTCTTTTCAAGCTCAAGGACAGGTCGCTTGAATCGATTGAAAAGGCGGCCCAGGCCCTAAGGGGGCTCGAGGGCAAAGTGCCGGTCATAAGGTCGATAGAGGTCGGCGTGGATGTGCTCCGCTCCCAGAGGTCTTATGACATAGCGCTTACGGTTAAATTCGACGACCTTGCCGGGCTCGAGGCTTACCAGAGCCACCCAGAGCACGTGAAAGTCGCCGATTATATCGCGACCGTCAGGGAATCGGTCGCGGTAGCAGACTACGAGGAAAGGTAGACTTTTTTGGAAGAGATAAGAAAAAAGATACAGGACTTCATGGAGAATGTGGCCCCGGGCCCCCTTACCTTCAGGGACCTTGTCCATGCCTTTGACGTAAAAAAGGCATACAGGGACAAGTTCAAGAAGATAGTAAAGGCTATGGTCGCCGAAGGTGAGCTTATAAAGACCAGGGGCGGCACCTACGGCCTGCCCTCGAAGATGAACCTCGTGACCGGCGGGCTTACCTGCCATCCGGACGGCTACGGCTTCGTGGTGCCCGATGGCGAGGGCACGGACGTCTTCATCGGTTCAAGGAAGATGAACGGCGCCATGCACGGGGACACGGTCGTGGCCAGGGTAGAGGGCTTCAAGCCCGGCGGCAGGCGCGAAGGGTCTATCATAAGAATCGTGAAAAGGGCCCGCTCCACTATTGTGGGCAGGTTTGAATGGGGCAGGGGTTTCGGGCTGGTAATACCTTCTGACGAGCGCATCCTCGACCAGATAATCATCCCTCCCAAAGACGCCAAGGGCGTTCAGGAAGGGCAGATAGTCTCGGCGGAGATAACTCGCTGGCCGGAAAGGACAATGTCAGCCGCAGGGCGGATATTGGAAGTTTTAGGCGAGCCCGACGACCCTGATGTCGAAACCGAAGTCATACTGAGGAAGTACGGCCTCACGAACAGTTTTCCGCACGATGTCATGGTACAGGTGAAGTCAGTCCCCAGGGAAGTGGCTGAAGCTGAGACAAGCGGCAGGCTCGATTTGCGGGAGCGGACCACCATCACGATAGACGGCGAGACAGCCAAGGACTTTGACGACGCGGTCTCCATCGAGAAGACGGAGGCAGGCTATAAGCTCTGGGTATCGATTGCAGACGTCAGCCATTATGTGAAAGAGGGCTCGGCCATTGACAGGGAGGCTTACGAGCGGAGCACGAGCGTATACTTCCCTGACCGGGCCATACCCATGCTCCCGGAGGCCCTGTCAAACGGCATATGCAGTTTGAACCCCAGGGTCGACAGGCTCACCATGACCGCGGAGATAGAGTTCGACAATGACGGGAGGCCCGTCAAGAAGAGGTTTTTCGAAAGCGTAATAAAAAGCGCCGAGCGCATGACCTATACAAAGGTCAAGGGCCTCATAGACGGCACAGACGAGGAGCTCGCCACCCAGTACAGCCACATACTTGCTGACATAAAGCTCATGGCCGCTCTCGCGGAAAAGCTCACGGCGCGCCGGTTTGAGCAGGGCTCCATAGACTTTGACCTGCCTGAGCCGCAGATAATAATAGACATCGAAGGCAGGGTCGAG
>JACPGA010000119.1 GCA_016182705.1 Deltaproteobacteria bacterium | reverse complement strand
GCCCGACCCACGAAAGGCTCACGCCGGCGGATGTACTGAAGGCCAAAGCGGAAAATCCCGGAGCCCTGTTCGTATGCCACCCGGAGTGCAACCCCGAAGTAGTGAAGCTTGCTGACCATGTCTGTTCGACTTCCGGCATGTACAAGTTCGCCAAGACAACGCCCGCAAGGACGCTTATCATCGGCACTGAGCAGGGGATACTCTACAGGCTGAAGATGGAGAACCCTGAAAAGAAGTTCGTGCTGCCTTCAAAGGCGCTCATCTGCCCGAACATGAAGCTCACGACGCTTGAAGATGTCGCAGAGAGCCTTCGCGAAATGAAGAATATCGTGACCGTGCCTGAGGAGATAAGGGAGAAGGCGAAGCTTACATTGGACAGGATGTTGAAAGTCCCGAGAGATACGGTGGCGTAATAAAATTGCTATTTTTCCCGATCTCTTTGTCAGGGCGGAAGTAAAAATGCTCACATATTGTCATATATGCTCCGCTTTTTATTTCCACCCTTCCTCGACCTCGGAAAAAATTTCTAATTTTTAGAGGCAGCCTGAAAAAAAGGCGGGGCATTTGCCCCGCCTTTTTTATTTGCTTTTAGAGGAACCGCAGGAGACGAGCAACTTCGTAATAAGACAGATTCTTTGTTGCGTTCAGAATTAAAGGCTGTGTTGGGCTGACCCGCCCCGCGATTTTTCCGCTTACTCCCTGTCCCGCTTGTGCCTCTTTACCATCTTTTCAATCTCAACGGCTATGAATACGGCCGAGGACATGGCCAGCGTGAACGCGAGCTCTTTTGCGCTCAAAGGCTCGGTCCTGAAGACCGGGTTGAGCAGCGGTACATAGATGGTCGCCATCTGAAGGCCGAAGGTAAGGGCGGCCGCGCCCAGAAGCGGCTTGTTGGACAGAAGCCCCAGGCTGAAGATCGATTCGGTCTCCGAGCGTATGGCGAGAACGTGCCCTATCTGGCTGAGGCACAGGACTGTAAACACCATGGTCTGCCAGTGCGCTGTGCCGCTGTTGATGCTCAATGCCTGCGTAAGTATGGAAATCCCGCCCATTAAAAGGCCAACCCAGATTATATGGGTGCCGAGCCCCTCAGCGAAGATGCTCTGCTTCGGGTGCCTCGGCGGCCTTTTCATGATGTCTTTTTCAGCCCCTTCCGCGGCGAGCGCGAGGCCGGGCAGCCCGTCAGTCACGAGGTTTATCCAGAGTATGTGGATAGGCAGAAGGGGTATGGGCAGGCCGAAGAACGGGGCGAGGAATATCGTCCATATCTCGCCCGAGTTGCTGGTCATCGTGTATCGTATGAACTTGCGTATATTGTCGAATATCCTCCGGCCTTCTCTTACGGCCTTGACGATGGTGGCGAAGTTGTCGTCAGTCAAGACCATGTCAGCCGATTCCTTGGCTACATCCGTGCCTGTTATGCCCATGGCTATGCCGATATCCGACCTTTTGAGCGCGGGCGCGTCATTCACGCCGTCGCCGGTCATGGCTACGAACTCGCCCTTGTCCTGAAGGGCCCGTACTATCTTGAGCTTCTGCTCCGGGGCCACGCGCGCGTATACCTTTATTGACTCGACACGTTCCTCGAACTCCTCCATCGGGAGCCTTTCCAGCTCCCTCCCTGTCATCACGCTCTTGGCGTCGCCGTCGACAAGCCCGAGCTTCCTGGCTATGACGTGGGCTGTAATGGGGTGGTCTCCGGTTATCATGACCGGCTTTATACCGGCAGTCTTGCACAGCTCTATTGCTTCCCTCGCCTCTTCCCTCGGCGGGTCCATTATGCCCACGACTCCGAGCACCGTGAGGCCTGTTTCGGCCTCTTCCGCTTCGAGCTTGTCCGGCGCTTTCTTCCACATTTTTTTCGCAACGCACAAGACCCTGAGGCCGTCGGCGGCCATTCTGTCCGCGGCTTTAAGTATCTCGGACCGCTCCAGTTTGACTTCCCCTCCAGCGGTGAGCATGCCGGTTGATCTCTCAAGCAGGACCTCTACAGCGCCCTTGGTAACTGACATCGCGCCTGAAGGCGCGGCGTGCATGGTCGTCATTGCCTTTCTTTCCGAATCAAAGGGGATCTCGCCGGTCCTGGGGTGCTCGGATTCGACTGAAACCTTTTCAAAGCCGTGCTTTCTCGCGTAGTTGAAAAGAGCGACCTCTGTAGGGTCTCCGAGCACGCCTTCACCACCCTCGCGGGCATCATTGCACAAGGCAATGGCCTTCATGAACTCGCGTACTTCTTCGCCAGGGAGCTCTTCCCCGGCCCTGTAGAGCTTTCCGGCTATCCATGCCTCCTCTACAGCCATCTTGTTCATGGTGAGGGTGCCGGTCTTGTCCGAGCAGATGTAGGTTGTTGAGCCGAGGGTTTCGACGGCCGGGAGCTTTCTTACGAGGGCGTGCTGTTTGACGAGCTTTTTCGCCCCCAGCGCCAGTGAGATTGTCACCACGGCAGGCAGGGCCTCCGGGATCGCGGCGACCGCGAGCGAGATCGCGGTGAGCACCATAAGAAGCGGCTCTTCGCCCCTTAAGACGCCTATGCCGAAGACGCCGCCGCAGATAAACAGTACCGCTATGCCGAGCTTCTGTCCGAATGCGGCAAGGCGCTTCTGCAGAGGAGTCTTCACTTCTTCGCTTTCCTGCAGGAGGGACGCTATGCGGCCAAGCTCGGTATCCGTACCCGTGGCGATGACTATTCCGCTGCCTCTGCCGTAGACGACGGAAGTGCCGCTATAGGTCATGTTCTTCCTGTCGCCGAGAGGCAGGTCTTTTTCGTGCAGGACTTTTGTGTGCTTTTCAACCGGGGCTGACTCTCCCGTGAGGG
Organism: Deltaproteobacteria bacterium; assembly: GCA_016182705.1. Classification (GTDB taxonomy): domain Bacteria; phylum Desulfobacterota; class GWC2-55-46; order GWC2-55-46; family GWC2-55-46; genus GWA2-54-12. Next base: position 1,536 of record JACPGA010000119.1, on the reverse strand, counting down.
CAGCTTCTTCGCATTTCAGCTGGGCCGCCTCGAGGAGCCGTATATCAGCTGGCACGACATTCCCTGCCTCGAGCAGTACTATGTCTCCGGGCACGAGCGCAAAGGCGGGGACCGTCTCATGAGCGCCTCCGCGCACTACTACCGCGGAAGGCGCTGACATTTTTTTCAGCGCGGCCAGGGCCTTTTCAGCCCTGTATTCCTGGACGAAGCCTATTACGGCGTTCAGCACGACTATGACGATTATGGCTATGGTGTCCGCCGCGTCTCCGATAAGGCCCGATATCACGGCAGCGGCAAGGAGGATTATGATCATGAAGTCCTTGAACTGGTCAAGGAACATGGCGAAAAGGGACCTTTTCTTTTTTTCCTTAAGCAGGTTCGGCCCGTACTCCTCCAGCCTCCTGTCCACTTCTTCCATGGACAGGCCGCTCAGCGAGGAGCCGAGTTCCTCCATGATTACAGCGTATTCCTTAAGATGCCAGCTCATCTAATCTCCATTAAATTAAAAAAGACCTTTTACCTGTTCAGGCCAAAGGTCTTTCATGTTTTTCCGTGGACCATCCCCAACCCCTTTTTCCGCGTGAAAACGTCTGGCTAGCTGAGCGTGTTGCCCGGAACTTTAACTAAACCATAGCATAAAATGGGTGTCAAGGAGCTTGCGTGCGCCAGCAGTGGCTTAACCATCTGAATTGCCGATGGAAACTATCTCCCGCCGCTCCGTTAACTTCAGTTTGAAAGTAGCCGCGCTGGTGTACTATAATAATATATCAAACGCCTGCCCGGGGAGAACCATATGCGCCCGGCGGCTGACAGGTCAAATGGCAATTGAAAAAATACTCGTCAGGGCCCCGAACTGGATAGGCGACGCGGTAATGTGCCTGCCCGCGCTCGAAGAATTGCGCGCCCTTTACCCATCTTCAGAGATATTTGTACTCGCCAAACCCAGGGTCATTCCTGTCTTTGAAAGCAACCCTGCTGTGAGCGGGTTTATTCCTGTCGAGGGCAGCAGGCACAGCGGCCTTTTGGGAACACTCAGGCTCTCAAAGGAGCTGAGGGGCAGGAGCTTTGACCTCGCTGTCCTTTTTCAGAACGCCTTTGGCGCGGCCTTGATATCCCTTCTCGGGGCCGCGAAAGAACGTGTGGGCTATGCCAGGGACATGAGATCAAGCCTGCTTACAAAGGCCATACCCGCGTCCGGCGAGATAATGAAAAAACATCAGGTATTCTATTACCTGAACATAATAAAGGAACTCGCCGGTAGTATCCCGGAGAAGCCTGTGCCTCAAATCTATATTACAAATGAAGAGACGGCGGCCGCACGGGCGTTCCTTGAAAAGAATAACCTAAAGGGCAAACCTGTATTTGGCGCAGCTCCGGGGGCGAGCTACGGCCCTTCGAAGAGGTGGCCTGCCGAAAGGTTCGCTGCTGTGTTGAAGGAGCTTACAGGCGAGTACGGCGGGGTGGCCCTCGTCTTCGGCGGGCCCGAGGATAAAGAGGCCTGCTCCCTCGTGAAGCATGCTTTGCCTTCGGCCATAG
>JACPGA010000118.1 GCA_016182705.1 Deltaproteobacteria bacterium | reverse complement strand
TTGTGTTCATGCTCGCCGCGGCGCTCTTCAGGCATGCCTTGAAAGATGCAGGGCCGGGACAGAGGACAGGCGCTCTGGCGGCGGCTTTTTTCGGCGCCCTTGTCTTCGGCATACACCCGCAGCACGTAGAGTCGGTCGCCTGGGTCTCTGAGAGGAAAGACGTCCTGAGCGGCTTTTTCTTTCTCCTCAGCCTCATCTTTTATCTCAAACACATCGAAATAAATAAAACAGGGTCTTTGTACTGGTCCTCATTCGCCTCGTTCGTGCTCGCCCTTTTAAGCAAGCCCATGGCGATAACCCTGCCAATCGTGCTGCTCATATTGGACTTCTATCCGTTGAGAAGGCTTGAAAATCTGCGCGAGTTTAAGAGCCGCATCACTGAGAAGATCCCCTTTTTCGTTCTCATACCTGTCACGGCAGCCCTTACCATCTGGGCGCAGCACGGGGACGAGGCCATGGCGACAATCGAGGCCTCCCCGCTTGGACAGAGGCTCGACGTCGCGGTAAGGGGTCTTGTCTTTTATCTCAAAAAGCTCGTCTGGCCAGTTGACCTCGCGCCTTTTTACGTAAGGCCTCTTGAAGGCGAGTTCTATAATTATGTCTTTTTCCTGAGCCTCTTTTTTATCGCCGCGATAACCGCTCTTGCGTTTGCCTTCTGGAAAAAACGCTCGCTGGCCGCGGCCTGGGCGTACTACGCGCTTACTCTCCTGCCGGTCATCGGGCTCGTTCAGGTGAGCGACATGGCGGCCGCTGACAGGTACAGCTATCTGCCTGTGCTCGGGCCTGTCTTTTTTATTGCCGGCATCCTGGGGGCGTTCATCTCGCGCCGTGGGGAAAGGCTTGTCCCGGTTGCCGTGTTAATGGTTCCTTTGCTGGCCCTGTCCGGTTTTCTTACGGTAAGGCAGGAAGCGGTCTGGAAAAATACGGCAAGTTTGTGGACTCAGGAGATAAAAATTTTTCCGACCATACAGGCATACCTGAAACGGGCCAGAGCCTATGAAACGGAAAAAAGGTTTGCGGAAGCGGCTGCGGATTATACGATAGTCATTAATAACGCCGATGAAGGGCAGGCGGGCCTTTATTTGAGGCGCGCTCTCGCCTGGAAGAGCGCGGGGAACGCGCAACTGGCTATGTCTGATTTTTCCGAGTCGATAAGGCTTAACCCCGGGAGCGCGCCTGCTTATCTTGGCAGGGGAGAGCTCTTCCTGAACGCAGGCGTTCTATCGGCGGCATTGGCTGATTTTGAAAGGGCATTGGAGTTGAGCCCGGGAAGCCCTGCGGCCCTGTACTATGCCGGGGTCGTCTGCGAGAGGGCAGGAGACAGGGAAAAAGGGCTATCATATCTGTCTCAGGCGGCGGCCCTGGGCCTTAAGGAGGCAATGGAGCATCTGGAGGGCAGGTAAAGATTTTTCAGTCGTTCTCGCCTTTTCTTACCTTGGAGTAGACATAAAGCCCGCCTACGAGGACGAGCACGATGACCGCGTGGATGGCGAGCTGTATGACAGCCGATTCCCATTCAGCCACTCCCATCCCGAGCTTCATCTGCGTAAGGAGTATCCCTCTTATGCTGGCAATGACGCCTATGAAGATGAACGGGTTAAGTGAGAAGGCGTGCCTGTTTATCTGGCGCATCACCTGCCTGAACAGCTCCATTATGATAAGGACGAACATGAGGTCGCTTATTATGTGAGAGATGGAGTGCTGGGTGTAGTAGACGAAATCGGTAAGCGCTTCCAGCATGAGGAGGAAGGCTACGCCGATTATGCCGAGAGCGACCCATATCAGTATCACATCGTCCACTACGGTAAGAAGCCTGTTCACATAGGGGATGATTATGCTTCTGCGCTGTTCCTTGTACGGGTCGTTTGCTGTCTTGTCCATCATCGCCCTCCGGCATTTAAACTTCAACGGGATTTTATTACGCTTCAAAGCTAAAATCAAAGGGTATTGTCAGGGCCGGGCCGCCGCGTATGGAAGAGCGGAAATGGCCGGGAATGAAAGAGGCGCGCTTTGAAAGCGCGCCTCTGGTCCAGGGAGATGGAGGAGCTTCAGTAGGCTCCGCTACCGGCTGAACCGCCGCCGTCATATCCGACGAAGGGCCTCAGGTAGTTTTTGGAACGGCCCCAGATCGAGCACCTCTTTGTCCACTGGCTCTCCGGGTGCGTCATGAGGAGGTCGTGGCAGACCTCGGTGAGTTTTTCCGTTTCTCCGGTCGTCTTGAAAATGGCGGCCCCGAGATAATACTCTGCCTCAGGCACGAGCTCCGAGCCGGCGTGATCCTCGATGACGAGCTCGAACTCCTCAATGGCGTCCTCGTGCCTCTGGAGGTGGAAGTCGGCGAGCCCCTTGGAAAGAAGGAGCTGCGGGATGAAGTCCTCTGCCGGCAGATAACCTTCGATGCGCTCCAGCTCGTTCCCCTCGTCGTCGCAGATGACGAACGCGGGAGTCCATTCCACCTTGAAACGCCTTGCGAGTTCCCTGTCTTTATCCACGTCCACCATCATGGGCGCAGATGACGAACGCGGGAGTCCATTCCACCTTGAAACGCCTTGCGAGTTCCCTGTCCTTATCCACGTCCACCATCATAGGCGCAGTCTCGCGCTCGATGGCAACGGCGACTTTCTCGTCAGTCAGGACTTCGTTGATCATCTTTTTGGAGCCTTCGCACTCCTGGCCAAAGAAGAAAATCATGGGCAGCCTTGTGCCCCCTTTGACCTCGTTCAGGGCCTCGGTCATGTTCTTTTTCCATGTTATGCGGTTCATAACGGCACCTCCCTGTTTGAAACCCCTGTCAGATTGCCTCCAAACACCATGTTAAAAGGCCATCTTTGTTGATAATGAATTTCGATTTCAGTATATCGCTATCCCGGGCTCAGTCAAAATCCGTAACAATCATAACCTGCGGATTTCAGGGCATGTTTTAACCCGGGGCTTTGAGCATCCGGCCTTGACTCAGGCAGCTAATTCATATAAATTGTTTTGCTCAGGGCAGGGAGGTTTTCATGCTGAAAGAGCTTCTTGAAAAAAGCAGGTATCTCGTACTCATACCTGTAATCGTATCTCTCATTGCCGCGGCTGCGGCCTTCTT
>JACPGA010000117.1:3070-4577 GCA_016182705.1 Deltaproteobacteria bacterium | reverse complement strand
TATGAGCCGGAGCACGGCGAGGTTGAGCCCCCGTTTCTCCTGGTGGGCGTACAGGCTCCCGAAGTAGAAGACATGGGCCGCGTTCCTGTTCACCAGGAAGGTCACTATGCCGGCGATTATCTTGCCCTCATCAAAGACCCCCACAAGCTGGACATCATCAGGAAACCTCTTCTTTAAATCCAGAAGCTCCTCTTTCGTGTGCGTGGGCTTTGTCCCGTGTTTTACGAGGTTCTCGGCAAGCACGTCCCAGAAGGCCGAGAAGTCGGCCAGGTCCTGGGTCAGGCGCGCGTCAACGCCGGAAGAGAGCGCCTTTCTTGTCGAGCGCCTGCAAGCGTCGTCGAAGGTTTTTATTATGCTCTCTTCGGAAGGCATTGGTCCGAATTTTTCGAGGGGAACGCACGTGGCAAGTTCGACGTCCCTCATCTGAAAGCCGTTCAGGCGGAAGGCGAAGTCAAGCTCGTCCGTGGGGTAGATGTTGTATATCTTCGGGGCTATCCTGAACTCGATCCTTTCGCAGCCCTGCATTGCCGCGTACTTCATCAATTCCTGGACCATCTGGTTGGCGTCGAGTATGCCCGGTGGCGAGTCCACCACTATGCAGCCGAAAGACGAGCCGGGGTGCGATTTTAAAACCTTTTTGCAATCGTCCAGTATGATGGCCGCCGGGAAAACAGCTGAAAGATTGTTCTTGATGTAGAACATCAGGGAAGAGTCTGCGAAACGTGTAGCGGGATGATAGCCCAGGAACTTCCTTTTATGGAAGATGGTGCCGTTTATGGAGCGGTCGATGAACTCATCCCATTGCCGGGCGTCCGCTTCTTCATAAGGCTTCAGTGCTATTTTTGTGGTGAGGTTCAGGAACTGCATGGTCATAACCTGCGCGTTTTAGCCCGAATGGGGACAGCCGGGCAAGTACTCAATATGTTATTACTTCTGGCGAAAATGGTCAATAGGAGAAAACCGGACTGAATACGGGTATTTACAGGCCGGAAAAACCTGTGTTAAACTCAGCGGGAAAATCAACCGTCCCGGACATCTGCCAGAATGCGCGACCCTGAAAAATTTGCCTCAAGAATAATCTTTCCGCTCCTTCTCATAGCGGCTGCGCTTGTCTTTATTTCGCCCGTTCTGAACGATATCCATAATGTCGGCGTCTCTGACTGGGACAGCCATTTTTTCTACCACGCGGTCCCGCTTCGCACCATAGCCGATTTCGGCCAGTTCCCGCTGTGGAACCCGTATTACTGCGGCGGCAATGTCATGCTGGCGGCCCCGGAGTCGAATTTCCTTGCCCCTTCATTTATTTTAGCGCTCCTGTTTGGCGAGGTCGTCGGCGTAAAGCTTATAATCGCGCTCTACGCTGTCCTGGGCTTTCTCGGCATGTACCTGCTCTCGCGGGTTCTGGGAATGGCAAGGCTTTCCTCGCTGGCTCCGGCTGTAATCTTCATGATGAGCAGCTGGTTCGCGTTGAGGATAAGCGAGGGGCACTCGTCGTTCCTTCCGTTCG
>JACPGA010000117.1:0-3045 GCA_016182705.1 Deltaproteobacteria bacterium | reverse complement strand
TGTCGCCATGTACATAAAATCGTTCACCGAAAGAAACTGGTGGAGATGGGCGGCCCTTTCTTCCTTTTTCTACGCATGGATGATATTCGCGGGAGGGGTATATCCTTTCACCGTGACGAGCATATTTCTGGCTTTTTTCGGCCTCCTTTCGATGATAAGGACGAGATCGTTCAAACCCGCTTTGATGCTCGCCGCTATCGTCGCCATGGCCTTTTTTCTCAGCGCGGTCAAGGCCATCCCCCAGTACGAATTCATGAGCTCTTTCCCGAGAAAGACCGAAGCTGTCGAGTACCATTCGGTCGAGCTGCTCGGAAAGGCGCTTTTCAGCCGCAACCAGCGAGTTACCACCCAGGACCCGGAGTTCTACATCAATGCCTTCGAGTCAAAAGAAGAGCACAACAAGGCCTTCTGGTCAGGGGCGAGGCCCTGGGGCTGGCATGAGTACGGCGCTTTCACAGGGGTGGCGGCGTTTGTCCTGTTCATCGGGTCTGTGGCTGCCATAAGGAGGTCATGGCCCTGGCTCGTGATCTCGATTACGACGCTCCTCATGTCGCTCGGCGAGTTCTCGCCCGTTGACGTCTGGTCGATCCTTCACAGGCTGCCGGTGGTGAGCTCGCTTCACGGCTCTTCAAGGGTCATGCCGCTTTTCATATTCACCTTCGCCATAGCCGCCGGTTTCGCCCTGTCCAGGGCTGAGGAGGCGGTGGAAAAAAGATGGAAGAAGGCTGGTCTCCTGCTGGCCGGAGTGGTTGTTGCCGTGGTGTTCGTTGAGATGTTCACGGTATCGAGGCCGGTCTTGAAAGACGCCTTTAACGAACCGCCCCCGAAGGTAGAAAAAAACGAGGCGTTCAGGCAGTTAGTCGTCAAGGAGCCGACTAAAGTAAACTACGCGAGCTTCCTTTCGAACAGGGGAGTGCTGAACTGCTATGACACCATGAGGCCGCCCATAAAGGCCGTGCCTTACGCCAATGACGAAGGCAGGAAGAACCCCGGGTACATGGGCGAGGCGTTCTTCGCCTCAGGCAATGGCAAGGCGATTGTTACATATTTTTCGCCGAATCTCGTAATTGTGGACGCGTTTCCAATTGGCAAGGACACGCTCGTATTGAACCAGAACTATTTTAAAGGCTGGAAGGCCAACGACAAGGATGCCATTGACCACTGGGGGCTCGTTGGAACGCCGGTTGACGCTGGCAAAAAACAGGTCGCTTTCAGGTACTCTCCCCGGAGCTTCAAGATAGGACTCATAATATCCATCATATCTATCCTCTTCGTAGGCTGGCTGATTATAAGGCCGTGCAGGCGGTACCCCACCTTTTAAAAATTGCTCTTTTTCCTGACCTCTTCGTTAGTGTGGAAATAAAAATGCTCACATATTGTCATATATGCTCCGCTTTTTATTTCCACCCTGCCTCGACCTCAGAAAAAATAGCTAATTTTTAAGGCACGTAAGTTGGAATAAAATAGCCGAAATTAAAAAAGGCCGGGGAGCTTCCCCGGCCTTTTGACATTGGTTTTTTTTGTATTACGCTGGTTCAGGCACCAGTCCTGCTCCCTTGATTCGTGCCAGCGACTTCTCTAACTTCTTTAAAGCCTGGCTCTCTATCTGGCGGACCCTTTCCCGGGTAAGGCCGAGCCTGTCACCGAGGCCCTGCAGGCTCTCCGGTTCATCTGACATGACTCTGTTTTCTATGACTACTCGTTCTTTCTCGTTCAGGCAGGCGAGGGCGTGCGTCACTTCCCTTTTAACGAGCGCGGAAGTCTGTTTTTCGGAGACGGCCTCGACCGGGCCGGGCCCTTCGTCACGGAGCAGCTCCATGTGGGTCGCGCCGTTTTCAGCCACGGCGGCGTTAAGGGAGAGGTCGTCAAAGAAAACTGCGGAGTCCTCGCCATCCGCTGAGCCTTCACCGGCGTTAGATGTCAACTCGGACGGGTTCCTGTAGAAAAGCTTTTTCTTCAAGTCCCTTGTGTCGTGTCTTACGAGACCTTTTGTTTTAAGTATGTAGTCCTGTATGAATGATTTTATCCACCATGTGGCATAGGTGATGAGCCTGAAGCCCTTGAAGGGGTTGAACTTCTTCACGGCCATCATAAGGCCGATGTTCCCCTCCTGGATGAGGTCGGCAAGGCGGCAGCCGTAGTTGCGGAACTCGAGGGCGATCTTCACGACATAGCGCAGGTTCGAGGTGACAAGCGTGTGCGCGTCCTCGATGGATTTCGTCTTGAAATAACGCTCGGCAACGCTGCGCTCTTCCTCAGGGGTGAGGAGCTTGTAGCGGTTGACCTCAGCAAGATAGCTTTGTACCGAATCTGATACGACCGGAAGACTCATTTCTGGCTCGCCTCCATTAGCACTCAGAATTTCCGAGTGCTAATATTATAAAGAAAATGTGGATTTGTGTCAAGAAGTGAGCTGGGGGGCTTTGGAGGTGAGGGGTAGGGGTAGGGCTGCGCCCACCAAAATGTCATTGCGAGCAAAGCGACAATTTTTGCAGGATAGCAAAAATTGAACTTCGAGCGTAAGCGAAAAGGCTCGAAGGGTCGAGCCCCAGGGACGGGGCGAGATAAGCAATTTCAGGGTGTCAAAAACATTTTTTTTGCGCGCTGTCGCGCTTTTCTGTTTACCCGGCTCGCTCGCTATCCGCCTCCTGCCTCCGAGCAGGCCCGCTTACCTTCCCCACCCCCTTCGGGGGCATCCCTACCGCCCCGCCGGCTCGTCCCTCCCCCAACCTTATGCTTCGCTATGCCGGGTAAACCGTGCCTGGTTTAAGAGAAAACAAAGTCGAGATTTGTTATTGTTTTGTCTTACCACATACCCCGTAACAGGGCGGAATGAGCCTAAGGGAGGAAGGGCGAATCTCGCCGAGGCTGCGGAGCGTAGCGACCTCAGGGGCGAGATTCGCGGATTGGGGAGGCAGAAAGCGAATGGAGCCCTGTTACAAAGAGCGGCGACAGCCGTGTTACATGGTCTTTGGGCAAAAAGCCTAAATTGATTATTCAATAACGGGATTGCATCGCTACGCTCGCAACGACCGCGCCAACCTC
>JACPGA010000107.1 GCA_016182705.1 Deltaproteobacteria bacterium | reverse complement strand
TCCATGACAGAAGTATCGAGGGAGCGCGGGTCTACGGCCAGATACCTTACCCGCGCGCCTTCAGTGAATTTCCTGCTGGCTATCCAGAGTCCGCCTTTTTTATCGTGGACAGGCTTGAACACAGGGGCGTATTCCGCGCTGGCAGGAAGCGCCGTCAAAAACTGCATTGCCATGAGAACGGCAAACAGGGCAAGAGCAGCTCGTATTCGGGAAGGCGTATGCTTGTTCACATTATCAACATGAGCAGAAGGGGAGTGGTTATGATACTCGCTAATGTTGAAAGAGCGATCGTCGAGGCGACGAGGTCGCTGTCTACTTTATATTTTCTGCTTACTACGAAGTTGATGACAGCCGCTGGCATGCCGGAAGAAAGGAGTATTATCTTCTGGTTTATGCCCTCGATGCCAAAGAGTGTGACAACGGCCCAGGCTATGGCGACGCCTCCGCCTATCCTGAGGACGGTCCCGGCAAGCGAGATGCCGGGGTACGCGAGCCGCACCGAGTAGAGCCCGTAGCCGAGGCTCACCTGCATTAAGGGTATGGTCGCGGCTCCCAGCATGTCGAAGGTGGTTATGACCGGCTCAGGCAGCTTTATGCCGCCGAAGTTCAGGGACAGGCCGATGAGGGCCGCGTAGATGAGCGGCAGCCTGAACATCTCGGCAAATCCGCCCTTGCCCTTGGCTATGTAGATGCCGAGAGAGTAGACCATGAGGCTCACGGCCAGGTAGTAGAGTATGGCGACGGTAAGGCCGTCAGGGCCGAAGGCCAGCAGGGCCAGCGGGAACGACATATTGCCCGAGTTCATGAACATGACCGGCAGGTAAAAGCCGCGCAGGTCGCGCCTTTTAATAACGGCAAGGTATATGAAGGCCAGGAGGCCTGTGCCGAGGATGACAAGCACGGCCGAGAGGCTCACGACGGCCAGGTCGTCAAGGACGAGCTGTTTTCTCGAAAGGGATGATATTACGAGGGCCGGGATGGTAAGGTACAAAAGCACATCGAGGATGGGCTCGAGGCTCAGCTTCTTGAAATGAGCGAACAGGTATCCCAGAGCGATAATGCAGAAGACCGGGAATACAATTTCGAGTACCTTGAAGAGTTCCATTTTTTAAAAAAGAAGGGGCGGAAGTTTTTTCCCGCCCCTTGTCTGAAGGTTTATTATAGCCCCGGTTTCTACCTGGGCAGTTATTCTTTTTCCACTTCAATCAGCGTCTCGTCAGGGTTGACCGAATCGCCTACTTTCACGAGTATCTTTTTCACGACGCCGCTTATGGGTGTGTGCACTTCGTTTTCCATCTTCATGGCCTCGACCGTCAGGACGGTGTCGCCCTCAGAGACCTTGCTCCCGGTCGAGACTTTTATCGAAGTCACCTTGCCGGGGATGGGGGTCGTGACATCGCCGTCCTTTTTGGCCTTGGGCCTTATGGACTGGGTTATGGAAGGCCTCTCGATCTCACCGGCTGTCGTGGGTATGACTTCCGTGAGAGATTCTATCATCACTTCTTCAAGCTTGTTGTCGATGGAGATGAAAAACGGCCTCTTGCCTTCGACCTTGTGGCCGGCTCCGGCGACTTTTATCTTGTAGGTCTCGCCATGGACTGTGACGTTGAATTCGCTTGGCGCCAGGTGCGGCACAGTGTGCTCTGCCGGGGCCGCGTACTCCAGTTCAAGCGGCTCAGGCTCCAGCTTGCCGTTCTCCCTCTGTTCGAAGAATTCGAGTGCTACAATCGGGAAGAGGGCGTATGAAAGCACGTCCTCAATTGACTTCGCCTTGCCGTCTATGTCGCGCATGATCCTGTCCAGCTCGGGCTCCAGCAGGTCCGCCGGCCTGCACGTAATCGGCTTTTCGTCGCCGATGGCGAGCTTCCTGGCAGTTTCGTCAATGGGGCCCGGCGCCTTGCCGTAAAGTCCCTTGAAGTAGTTTCTCGTCTCGCTGGTTATGACCTTGTACCTCTCGCCCATGAGGACGTTCAAGGTGGCCTGCGTGCCAACGACCTGGCTCGTGGGCGTGACGAGCGGAGGATAGCCCATGTCCTTCCTGACCTTGGGTATCTCGTCGAAGACGTCGTTCATCTTGTCGAGAGCGTTCTGTTCCTTCAACTGGTTGGCGAGGTTCGATATCATGCCGCCAGGTATCTGGACGACCAGCGTCTTCGGGTTGATGGCCGTGTACTCGCTCTCGTAGCGCTTGTACTTCCTCCTCGTGTCCCTGAACCTGTCGGCTATGTCGGAAAGGAGCCCGAGGTCAAGGCCGGTGTCATAGGGCGTGTCCTTGAGGGCAGCGACCATGCTCTCCGTGGGCGGCTGCGAGGTACCGGAGGCCAGCGAAGAAAGGGCGGTGTCGATTATATCGGCCCCGGCCTCTATCGCCTTCAGGTAGCTCATGGCGGCAAGCCCTGAGGAGTCGTGCGAATGTATGTGTATGGGGAGGGTTATCTTCTCCCTCATCTTTGATACGAGGTCGTAGACCGCGCCGGGCGTAAGAAGCCCTGCCATATCCTTGATGCAGATGGTGTCCGCGCCCATCGCTACGAGCTTCTGTCCCATCTCGACGAACCCTTCGTGCGTGTGCACCGGGCTCGTGGTGTAGCAGATGGTCGCTTCGACTATTGCCTTGGCGTCCTTCGCGGCCTTTACAGCGACTTCGATGTTCCTCGTGTCGTTCAAGGCGTCGAATATCCTGAAAACGTCTACGCCGTTCTTGGCGGCCCGCTCCACGAACTTCCTGACGACATCGTCGGGGTAGTGCCTGTAGCCGACGAGGTTTTGTCCGCGCAGCAGCATCTGGAGCCTGGTGTTCGGGATGACCTTGCGGAGCGTCTTGAGCCTCTCCCAGGGGTCTTCCTTCAGGAACCTCAGGCATGAGTCAAAGGTCGCCCCGCCCCAAACCTCGAGAGACCAGTAGCCGACCTTGTCCAGAAGGGGGGCTATCTCGAGCATGTCCTCGGTCCTCATTCTGGTCGCCAGAAGCGACTGGTGCGAGTCCCTGAGGATGGTGTCGGTTATATGCGTCCTCCTGCCGGTCCCCGGTTTTTCTTTCAGGGGCGGCTTTGAGGTCGTTGCGTTGCTGGTCTTGTTCGGCATGAGAATCTCTCCGTCTGTTATAACCCGTGATGGGCCGCTATGGCCGCGGCAATGGCCGCGACAAGGTCAGTGGGCTCACCGTATTCGTCGTAGTCCATAAGGTCTGGCTTCCTGTCGATGAAGCCGGTGTCGAAATCGCCCTTTCTGAAATCAGGGTCTTCCATTATCTTCCTGAGGAAGGGTATCGTCGTCTTTACGCCCCTGATGACGAATTCGTCAAGGCAGCGGTTCATCCTGCTTACTGTCTCGTTCCATGTGGTGCCGCGAACGACCAGCTTGGCGACCAGCGAATCGTAGCAGCTTGGTATTATGAAATCCTTGTATATCGCGCCGTCTATCCTTACGCCGATGCCGCCGGGCGAATAATAGGCCGTGACCCTGCCGAAGGAGGGGAAGAAGTTGTTCTTCGGGTCCTCGGCGCAGATGCGGCATTCCATGGCGAAGCCGGTGACCTTTACGTCTTCCTGTGTGAAGCCCAGGGGCAGTCCGGCCGCGACTTCTATCTGCTTTTTCACGAGGTCTATGCCCGTGACCTCTTCGGTTATCGGGTGCTCGACCTGTATCCTCGTGTTCATCTCGAGGAAGTAGAAGTTCTTGTCGGCGTCCACGAGGAACTCGACAGTGCCCGCGTTCGTGTAGTTGGCGGCCTTGGCGGCTTTTACGGCTGCCGCTCCCATCCTCTTCCTCAGGTCATCGGTGAGGATGAGGGAAGGGGTTATCTCTATGAGCTTCTGGTGGCGCCTCTGTATTGAGCAGTCCCGCTCGCCAAGGTGTACGGTGTTGCCGAACTTGTCCGCGAATATCTGAAACTCTATATGGTGCGGCTTATCGAGATATTTCTCGAGGAAGACCTCTGATACTCCGAAGGCCGCTCCGGCCTCTTTCCTGGCAGTGGTGATGGCGTCGATGAGCTCTTTTTCGGTCCTGGCGACGCGAAGGCCCCTGCCGCCGCCTCCGCCGGATGCCTTGACCATTATGGGGTAGCCGATCTCTTTAGCGAAAGCTACTGCCTCGTCTACGTCCTTAATCGACTCTTCAGTGCCGGGCAGTATTGGCACTTCGGCCTTCTTCATCATGTTCCGGGCCATTATCTTGTCGCCCATGTCGGTGATGGTCTGGCTCGAAGGGCCGATGAAGGTTATGCCTTTTTTCTCGCAGAGCTGCGGGAACCTCGGGTTCTCCGAGAGGAAGCCGTAGCCCGGGTGTATGGCGTCGACTCCCACCTTGGTGGCCAGGTCAACGAGCCTGTGTATGTTCAGATACCCCTGTATCGGGCCGGGTCCGACCATGTACGACTCGTCGGCCTTTTTGACGTACAGGGAGGTCGCGTCCTCTTCGGAATAGATCGCGACAGTGGGTATGCCGAGCTCTTTGCAGGCCCGGATGACCCTGGTGGCTATCTCGCCCCTGTTGGCTATCAGTACTTTTTTGAACAGCTGTGGCATCAATCAACTCCGGTCATTGGTGGTACAAACCGCAAACAGTTATTTACCCAATAAACAGCAGGAAAGTCAAGGAAATAACGCAGTTTGGCCTTATTCCCCTCAGGCTCCCTGCATGCGGGCAAGGGCGGCATCGATGCGCTTCACGGCAAGGGCCTTGCCCATCGCGCTTATGGTCTCAAAAATGCCGGGGCTCACTGTGCCCCCCGTGAGGGCGACCCTCACGGGCTGGGCGAGCTTCCCGAGCTTCAAGCCCTTTTCCTCAAGCAGCGAGTTAAAGGCCGCGGCTATATCGTCGTGGCCGAAAGAGGCGAGGGCGGAAAGCCTTGATTTAAGCTCCTCGAAAAGCGGAGCGTTCTCCGGGATAAGGAACTTTTCCGCGGCCTTTGGGTCGTACTCTATCTCTTCCCTGAAGTAGAAAAGGGACGATTCCGCCATCTCTTTGAGCGTGCGGGCCCTTTCCTGAAGCGTTTTCACTATCTCAGGGAGCCTGCCGTCGCTGGAGGCGTCTATGCCGCATTCCTTGAGCAGCGGCAGGAGAAGCTCTGAGAGCTCTTCGGGCTTTGA
>JACPGA010000106.1 GCA_016182705.1 Deltaproteobacteria bacterium | reverse complement strand
TGGGGTGCTTGGCAGAAACCCCAGGGTCCTGAAGTCTGCTCATTCGTCTGGCGCGCTTTACGAGAAGATGTGGAAAGATATACTCGACCCCGAAAAAGGATACTGGAGGGGCGAGATAATAAACCTGGCCAAGGGCGGCCGTGAAGTGCCTGTCCTCCTTTCGATAAACGCTATCAAGGATGCCAGGGGCGAGATAAACCATTTTCTCGGCATAGCTTTCAATATGACCCGCGAAAAGGAACTGGACAAGCTCCGCAAGATGTATATCGACTATGTGGTCCACGACATAAGGGGGCCGCTTACCTCGATAACCATAAACTCGGAGCTGCTTCTCATGCAGCTTACTGATATCTCTGAAAAGACCAAAAAGAAAATCGAAGTGATACTCGCCTCGGCTCAGAAGGTGAACACTATGGCCACCGACATGCTCGAGTTCAGCCGGGCGCAGAGCGGGAGACTTACGCTTAGAAAAGAAAAAGTGGATCTCTCGCTGGTATTGAAGGAAGCTTTCAAGCCTTTCAAGGCTTCGGGAAAGAGTTTCCTCGTGAACGGCATGCCTTACCACGAAGGCTCTGTTTCCGGCGAGCTGTGCGCCGACGGTGAAAAGCTGCAGAGGGCCCTTTACAATGTCTTCAGCAATGCCTTCAAACACGCGGCCTCGCGGGTGAGCCTGAAAGTGGAGCGCCTTGACGAGGGGTACAGGTTCATGGTCTCCGACGACGGCAAAGGCATTTCGGCCGAGGAGGCGGACAGGATATTCGACGCCTTCTACCAGACCGAGGACGGCATAAAGACCGGCGGGGCTGGCCTGGGCTTGAGCATAGTGAAGTGCTTCGTGGAGGCACACGGCGGCAAAGTCTGGGTCGAGCCGGGCAAGGGCTCAGGCATGACATTCGGCTTCCTCATCCCAGGGTAGCTTTTTATTTGACAAGGGTTATTCCCTGGAGTATATTACGCCCATGGCAGAGAATTCGGGAAAGATATCAGGTAAGGCCGCTGCCTACACCGTAGAGGGCCATATCTGGATAGAGGGCGCCGAGGGCACCTTCCTTGGCATTGGCCGGGTCCTGCTCCTCGAGAAGATAAAAGAGTACGGCTCCATCACGAGGGCCGCTGGCTCGCTCGAGATGTCCTACAGGAAGGCCTGGGAGCTTGTCGAGTCGATGAACAGGCAGGCCGGAGTACCCCTTGTCGTAGCGACCACCGCTTGTCGTCGCGACAACAGGCGGCAAGGGCGGGGGCGGGGCCGTGCTGACAGATGCCGGGCAGCACGCGATAAAGCTCTTCGGCGAACTCGACGCCGAGTTCGCCAGGTTCAGGGAAAAGATGAACAGCGCGGTCAAAAAGGGAGTGTGATTTTTTCAGTACCCTTTTGTTCGGAATAATTTTACTGCAAAGAGATTGTCATGATTTTAAAAAGAACACAGATAATATTTCTGCTTGCCGCCTTTTTCATGCTGTTTTTTTCTTTCCATGGAAGCTCGCTTGCGGCTGACAGGAAGCTGACCGTGGCCGGGGCCTCGGACCTGTCATTCGCCTTCAGGGAGATAGCCCGGGAGTTTGAAAAGGAGACCGCCTATAAGGTGGTATTATCGCTCGGCTCGACCGGCATGTTAGCCCGCCAGATAGAGCAGGGCGCGCCCTTTGACGCTTTTTTCGCGGCGAACAGGAAGTTCGTCGAAGATCTTGAAAAGGGCGGCTTTATTCTGCCCGGCACTGTAGAGCTTTACGCCGAGGGCAGGTTAGTCATTGCCACCAGGCGCGATACAGGCCTCAAGATGACCAGGCTCGAAGACCTCAGGAAAAATAATATAACGAGGATTGCCATGGCAAACCCCGAGCACGCGCCTTACGGCATGGCAGCGATGGAAGCCTTGAAGTCGGCCGGGCTTTGGGAGGAGCTGAAATCAAAACTCGTCTACGGCGAGAACATAAGGCAGGCGCTTCAGTTCGTTGAGTCCGGCAATGCCGGGGCAGGCATAATCGCCCGTTCCGTCGCTAACGCTCCGGGCATCGGGTTTTCTGACGTGCCCTCCAAATTACATAAGCCCATAAGCCAGGCCGCCGGAGTGGTCAGCTCATCAAAAGAGAAAGAGGCGGCCAGAAAGTTCATTAAATTCGTCAACGGCCCGAAAGGCGCTCCGATTATGAAAAAATACGGCTTTCTCCCGCCGGGCGGCCGATAGATGGACCTGTTCCCGCTTTTTCTTACGATCAAGGTCTCTTTTTTCGCGACTGTCCTGGCGCTCGTGACAGGGCTCGCGCTTGCGTGGGTCATGGCTAAAAAGGACTTCTGGGGCAAGGGGCTCCTCGATGTGATCATCATGCAGCCGCTCGTCATTCCGCCTACGGTCCTGGGTTACTATCTGCTCGCGCTTTTCGGCAGGTCAGGCTGGCTCGGGGGCGTGCTTGACTCTCTTGGAATCGAGATAGTCTTCACCTGGAAAGGCGCTGTCGTCGCGGCTTTCATCTCTTCGCTCCCGCTCTTTGTCAAGCCCGCGAGGGCTGCTTTGGAAGGCGTCGGCGCGGACCTCGAGAACGCGGCAAGGCTCCTTGGCAAGACAGAGTGGCAGGTCATAAGGACGATAACCCTGCCGCTTGCCTGGAGGGGCATACTCGCAGGCGCGGTCATGGCCTTCGCGAGGGCGACCGGCGAATTCGGGGCGACCCTTATGGTGGCGGGGAATATTCCGGGAGTCACGCAGACGCTGCCCATCGCCATCTATGATGCCGTGCAGTCGGGCGACAGCAACGCGGCCAACCTCCTTGTGCTCATAATAACGCTATTTTCCTTCTCGGTACTGTTTGCCGCAGGGAAGATAGGCCGAAGGCTTTAAATATCAATGCTTGAGATATCCCTTAAAAAACAGCTCGAAGACTTTGAAGTCGGCGTGGACCTGCGGCTCGACGAGGAACTGCTCGTGCTCTTCGGCCCTTCCGGGGCCGGAAAGACAATGATCCTGAAGATGATATCCGGCATAGTCAAGCCGGACAACGGCAGGGTCGTATCCGGCTCAGAGGTGCTCTTCGACTCTACAAGCAGGGTCAATGTCCCGGTCAGGAACAGAAAGGTCGGCTACCTCTTTCAGGACTACGCGCTTTTTCCGCACATGACGGTTGAAGAGAACATAGCCTACGGCATAGAAGGCCCGAAAGCGTCCGCCGGAAAAAAAGTGAGTGAATTAATGGGGCTAATGCGTCTTGCGGGCCTCGAAAAAAGATACCCGCACGAGCTTTCGGGAGGCCAGAAGCAGAGGACCGCTCTTGCCAGGACGCTTGCCGCCGAGCCGAGTGTGCTCCTTCTGGACGAGCCGTTTTCAGCGCTCGACTACCAGGTAAGGGAAAAGCTCAGGGCAGATCTTCTCAACATACACAGGATATACCCCATAACCACGGTCCTCGTGACCCACGACCTTGAAGAGGCGTTCATGCTCGGAAAAAAAATAGCCGTTATCAACAACGGCTCCATCGAGCAGTCCGGCACGAGGGAGGACGTCTTTTACAGGCCCAAAACCCGCAACGTGGCGAGGTTCATGGGAGTAAGGAATATCTTCGCCGGGATAGCATCAGGACTGGAAGATTCCAATATTTTGATAGATACTCCAGATATAGGCGTCATAAAGGCGCCAAGGCCGCCGGGAGTTCAGTTCAGCCCGGGACAGGATGTGTCGTTCTGCATAAGGCCTGAAGAGATACTCGTAATAAGGCCTGACAGGGTACTGGGAAAGGTCCAGGACAACATACTCGAATGCGACATAACAGGAGCAATCGGCAAGGGCTCGACCCATATACTTTATCTGGAAACAGGGCAGGGCAGGACCCCATTGAAAGTGGAACTTCCGAACTTTGTCGTGCGAAAACTTGAACTTGCGGTAGGAAGACAAGTCAAGGTATCATTAAAGAAAGAGAACATCTGGGTCATTGCCTGATTTGGGTTCAAACAGGAGGTTAAATGGCCGTCCACAATCATTCCGGACACGATCATTCAATACACGAGGAGAGCGCCCTCAGCCGGGACCTCGACCTGAAGGTCAAAAGAAGGCTCCTTGTATCCATAGCCCTCACCAGCGTCATATTCCTCGCTGAACTCATAGGCGGGTGGTACACGAACAGCCTTGCGCTGATGTCCGACGCTGCCCATGTCTTCATGGACGTGTTCGCCCTTTCACTCAGCTTTTTCGCGATATACATAGCCGAGATGCCGCCAACCGAGAAAAGGACCTACGGCCTGCACAGGGTCGAAGTCTTCGTGTCGTTCATAAACAGCTTTGTCCTCCTCCTCATAACCGCCTTTATCTTCTACAAGGGCGCGGTCAGGTACTTCTCCCCGGAGCCGGTCGAGAGCGTGGGCGTGCTGCTCGTGGCAGCCATAGGCCTTGTAGTTAACCTCATGGTGGCCAGGTGGCTGCATCACTACGCGGTAAGCGACCTCAATGTAAAGAGCGCCTTCATACACGTCGTAGGGGACGCTGCCGCTTCCGTCGGCGTCATCATCAGCGCGGTTATAATATATTACACCGGCTGGTTTCAGGCAGACCCGCTCATAAGCATGCTCATCTGCGTCATAATAGTTTTCGGGGCGGTAAAGATAATCCGCGAGTCCTCGCACATACTTCTTGAAGGTGTGCCCAGGGAGATAGACCTCAACAGGATAAAGGCGGTCATACTCGCTCCTGTTGGGGTCTCCAGCGTCCACAGCCTGCATGTGTGGTCCATCTGCCACAACGTGTTCGCCCTTTCGGCCCATGTGGACATAAT
This sequence comes from Deltaproteobacteria bacterium, assembly GCA_016182705.1. Lineage (GTDB taxonomy): Bacteria > Desulfobacterota > GWC2-55-46 > GWC2-55-46 > GWC2-55-46 > GWA2-54-12. The sequence continues at coordinate 4,373 of JACPGA010000106.1, read as the reverse complement.
ACCCACCCAGAGGTGGAGGATGGGCGAGATCTTCAGCGAGATAAACGATGTGCTCGCCCATGACTACCATATATTCTATACGACTCTTCAGGCCGAGTGCTCCGGGTGCAACCCGAATGACACGTTCGGGAGGATCGCCCATAAAGAGAGAGGCCACGGGCATCTTCACTGAGCCGCTTATGCTATACTTTGTCAGTACCCGTTAATAACGGATAAGGGGGTTTGACATGCCGAAAATAAATCCTTTGCCTTCAGAGGATCTGAGCTGGAGATGCGTTCCCGAGAGGTTCTCGTTCGCCACCACGAACGAGGTGCCCTCCCTTGCGGAGATTATCGGCCAGGACAGGGCCCTGCGTTCCATTGAATTCGGGCTCGGCATAACGAACCATAACTACAACATCTTCGTCCTCGGCGACACCGGGGTCGGCAAGGAGACCACGGTCAGGGACATAGTCGAGAGGAAGGCAAAGGGAGAGCCCGTGCCTGACGACTGGTGTTATGTCTTCAATTTCGAGGACGCCGACGCTCCGACAGCCATAAACCTGCCGCCCGGCAGGGGGGCGGAGCTCGCCGGCGACATGGACGAGCTCATCGACTCCCTCAGGCGCGACATTCCCAAGGTATTCGAGTCAAAGGACTATGAAAAGCACAGGGACGAGATCCTGGAAGGCCAGCAGGAGAGGACGAGAAGCCTTTTTTTCAGGCTTGAGCAGAAGGCAATTGAAAAGGGGCTCATCCTCAAAAAGACCGTAAGCGGGCTGGCTGTCGTCCCGGCAAAGAACGGCAAGCCCATGAGCCAGGAGGAGTTCGAAGCGCTCCCGGCCGCGAGGCGCTCCGAGATCGAGCAGGACCTCCTTGTCATGCAGGACAAGCTCTCAGACGTTATCCGCGAGGCAAGGGCCATTGAAAAGGAGACAAAGGACAGGATAATCGCCCTGGACAGGGAGGTCGTGCAGTACGTCGTTAATCCGGCCGTGAACGAGCTCCTGGACAAATATAAGGAGTTCAAGGGCGTTGTCGAATACCTGTACAGGGTAAAGGAAAATATCCTCGACAACATCGACGACTTCAGGCCCAAGGAGGAGGTCCCTCTTGCCATTGGCGGCATAAGGCTCCAGAAACAGGAGCCCACCTTTGAGCGCTACAAGGTCAATCTCATTATTAATAATAAAGACTCCGAAGGCGCGCCCGTGATCTTCGAGCCCAACCCGACCTACTCAAACCTCTTTGGCAGGATAGAGTTCAGGGTGCAGTTAGGCGTGGCCACGACCGATTTCACAATGATAAAAGCCGGGAGCGTGCACAAGGCCAACGGCGGCTACCTAGTGGTGAACGCCATGGATATCCTGCGCAACATATTCGTGTACGACTCCCTCAAGAGGATGATAAAGAACAGGGAGGCCCGGATAGAAGACCCGTGGGAGCAGTACAGGATAATATCCTCCACCACGCTGAAGCCTTCTCCCATACCTGTTAATATAAAGCTCGTCATCATGGGCGAGCCGTTCATATATTACCTCCTGCACAATGTTGACACCGAGTACAGGAAACTGTTCAAGGTCAAGGCCGACTTCGACACGGTCATGCCCAGGAACGACCAGAGCATAGAAAAGTACGCACACTTTGTCGCCACGCGCTGCAGGGAGGAGGATCTTCTGCCGTTTGACAGGACAGGCGTCAGCAGGGTAATAGAGCTCGGGGTAAGGCTCGCAGGGGACAAGGACAAGCTTTCGGCGAGGTTCAACGATATTTCAAACATCATTGTCGAGGCGAGCTACTGGGCCGGGGTCGAAGGTTCCAAGGCCGTTTCCGCCGCTCACGTTGAGCGGGCCGATTCCGAGCGGGTCTACAGGAACTCGAAAATATCCGACAAGCTCAGGGACTACATAAAACAGGACACCATACTCATCACAACCGAAGGCAAGGCCGTGGGGCAGGTTAACGGGCTGGCGATACTCGACCCGGGCGACTATGCCTTTGGCAAGCCGTCGCGCGTGACAGCGAGGGTGTACATGGGCGATGCCGGGGTCGTGAACATCGAGCGGGAAGTGAAGATGAGCGGCAGGATACACAACAAGGCGCTCATGATATTCACGAGCTTTCTGGGCGAGAGGTTCGCGAGGAAGTTCCCGCTCACGCTTTCTGCCACCATAACCTTCGAGCAGCTTTATGAAGAGATAGAGGGCGACAGCGCCACCTGCACTGAAATATACGCCCTGTACTCGGGCTTGTCCGGCGTGCCGCTCGACCAGGGCTTCGCGGTCACAGGCTCGATGAACCAGGCAGGCGAGGTGCAGCCCATAGGCGGCGTGAACGAGAAGATAGAGGGCTTTTTTGACACCTGCAAGGCAAAGGGGCTCACCGGAGCCCAGGGCGTCATCATCCCGAAAAGGAACGTCAAGAACCTCATGCTCAAAAAAGAAGTGATAGACGCCGTGAAAGAGGGCAAGTTCGCCATCTACCCCATCGAGTATGTTGACGAGGGGCTCGAGATACTCACTGGCATGGAAGTGGGCTTAAGGGACTCTTCCGGCAGCTTCCCCGAGGGCACGCTCAATGACCTTGTTGAAAGGAGGCTCTCGGAGCTTGCCAGGGGCCTGAAAGAGTTCGGCAAACCGGCGGTTGAAGCCAAGCGGCTCCCCAGCGATGGGACGGACCAGGCCGCCAAGCAAGGCGGCGGGAAGGGAAAAGAATAACCGATGATAGTATACGAGATTTTCAAGAGCATACAGGGCGAGTCCACTTACGCCGGACTGCCGTGTGTTTTCGTAAGGCTTGCAGGGTGCAACCTGAGCTGTTCATGGTGCGACACGCCCTATGCCAGGGTCCCTGACGAGGCGACCGAACTGACTGTGGCGGAGGTTATTGAAAAGGTCGGCGGCTACAATTGCCCTATAGTCGAGATAACCGGGGGCGAACCGCTTCTTCAGGAAGAGGCCAGTTTGCTCGCCGTTGCCTTCGCTGACAGGGGCTACCGCGTGCTTGTCGAGACGAACGGGTCGGTGTGCCTCTCTGGCCTTGACCCGAGGGTCGTGAAGATAGTCGATGTTAAATGTCCGTCGAGCGGGCACGCCGGGTCGTTCCTGTTGGAGAACCTTGAGCACATCTCACCCGAGGACGAGGTGAAATTCGTCATCGCTGGCAGGGAAGACTACGACTCAGCCATACGCTTCATGGAGGAGTTTTTGAGGGGCAGGACGGAAAAGGTGCTGTTCGCTCCGGTCAGGCCGCAGAGGAGCCCAAGGGAGCTTTCCGAGTGGATATTAAGGGACGCTCTCAAGGTGAGGCTCCAGCTCCAGCTCCATACTTATATCTGGCCTGACGAGAGGGGCAGGTAGGCGCCTTAGTAGTGCTTTACTTTCGTGCCCCTGAATTGTAAAATTCCTCCAGCATGTATCCATTCCCCGGAGAAAAATCCCTGAGATGAAGCCTTATCTTTTCGCGACGGCCGCGCTTTACTGTCTCGGCCTTTTTACGGTAATCGCGTATCACGCATCTAAGTCCAGACCCCTTGAGAAGGCCTCCAAATGGCTCCTTGTGCTCGGGCTTCTGGCCCACACGGGCGCCCTTGTCCAGAGGGTCTTTTCGACCGGACACGCCCCGATGGCTTCGATGTACGAAACCCTTGTCTTTTTCAGCTGGACCACCGTGCTGGTGAGCGCCATAGTCATCTTCAGGTATTCTGAAAGAGAGACCGAGCTCGTCACGCTGCCGGTGTCAATACTGGCAATCGCCTTTGCCCTGCTGAATGAAAAGCCAGGCGGGCCGCTTATGCTGATCCTGCGCACCCGCTGGTTTGAAACGCACGTCACGGCTTCGTTCGCGGGCTATGCCCTGTTCACGCTCGCTTTCGCGGGCGCGCTCGTGTACCTCATAAAGAAGTGGAGGGGACGGGAAGAGGATGAACTCAGGAAGTTTCAGGAGATAGCCGGAAAGAGCATACTCTGGGGCTTTTTCTTCTTCTCGGCCGCGATGTTCGCCGGGGCTGTATGGGCTTACCTCGCGTGGGGCGCGTACTGGCTCTGGGAACCAAAGGTCATCTGGTCGTTCATAGTCTGGTTCTACTTCGCCGGGGCCATGCACGCATGGTATGTAAAACAGTGGCGCGGCACCGGGCTGGCGATAGCCACCATAATCGGCTTCTTTGTGGTCCTCTTTACCTACCTTGGCGTTTCTCTGCTTATGAAAAGCAGCCACAGCTTCTGATCAGGTTGCTGAAAAAAGCTCTTTGAGAGAACCTTTTTGTAAAAAGTTTCTCTCAAACTCTCTCCAAAAACTTATAGTTCTTCCAGAGGCGACCCCCAAATGGGGGGGCGCCACTGGAACTTTAAAGTCTTTGAAGGGGGTGGGGGGAAACCTTTCAACAGAAAGTT
>JACPGA010000111.1 GCA_016182705.1 Deltaproteobacteria bacterium | reverse complement strand
AAAGAGCGAGATAAGAAAAAGGTGCAGGGCCTATGCCGCGAAGTTCGTGGATATTCAGCGCGAAGACTTCAAGCGGCTCGGCGTTTTCGGCGATTGGGCAGACCCTTACCTTACAATGAACTACGGCTACCAGGCCTCGATCCTGCGCGAGCTCGGCAAGTTCGTGGCCGAGGGGCTCGTTTACAAAGGCAAGAAGCCTGTCCACTGGTGCTCCTCATGCATGACCGCGCTGGCCGAAGCTGAAGTCGAGTATGCTGACAAGACCTCGCCTTCGATATATGTCAGGTTCGAGGTAGACAAGGACGAGCTCGCTTCCAGGCTCGGCGTATCTATCTCCGATGATAAGGCCTATGTAATAATCTGGACGACCACCCCGTGGACTATCCCGGCCAACATGGCCGTCGCGCTCCACCCTGAGCTCGACTACGTACTTGTCTCGGTAAATGGGGACGCTTACATAATCGCCGAAGGGCTTCTCGAAGAGGTCTCGAAAAAGCTCGGATGGGAAAGCCCGGAGGTCCTCAAGACTTTCCGGTACAGCGCCATTGAAGGGCTCAAGGCACGCCACCCGTTCATAGACAGAGACTCAAAAATACTGCCCGGCGAGCATGTCACGCTCGAAGCTGGCACAGGGGTTGTCCACATCGCGCCCGGCCACGGACAGGACGACTATGAGCTTGGCCTCAAATACGGCCTTGACATCTACAACCCGGTCGACAACGCCGGCAAGTTCATGCAGATCGTGCCGGAGTTCGCGGGCACGCATGTATTCAAGGCAAACGAAGCCATCGTGGAGCTTCTGAGGTCTAACGGCTCCCTTCTTTTGAAAGAGGACATCAGGCACTCGTACCCCCACTGCTGGAGGTGCAAGTCCCCCATAATATTCAGGGCGACCGAGCAGTGGTTCGCCTCCATGGAATCAGGAAACCTTCGCAAAAAGGCCCTCGAAGCCATAGAGAGCAAGGTCAGATGGATTCCCGGCTGGGGAAAGGACCGCATATACAACATGGTACTGGGCAGGCCTGACTGGTGCTTATCCCGGCAGAGGGTCTGGGGCGTGCCCATTCCCGCGCTTAAATGCAAGGGTTGCGGCGAGTCAATCCTCGACCCGAAGCTCATAGGAAACCTCGCCGACCTTGTCGAAACGCACGGGGCGGACATATGGTTTGAAAAGGACGCGGCCGACTTTGTACCACCCGGCACAAAATGCCCGAAGTGCTCTGAAACTGATTTTGCCAAGGAAGAGGACATTCTCGATGTCTGGTTCGACTCGGGCGTAAGCTTTGCCGCGGTCGTAGAAAAAAGAGAAGGCCTCAAGTTCCCGGCGGACCTTTACCTTGAAGGCAGCGACCAGCACAGGGGGTGGTTTCACTCTTCACTCCTCGCCTCGATCGGCACGCGCTCGGTCCCGCCGTATAAAGCGGTCCTGACGCACGGGTTTGTTGTGGACGGCTCTGGCAGGAAGATGAGCAAGTCGCTCGGCAATGTCGTGGCCCCGCAGGAAGTAATCGGCAAGTACGGAGCCGAGGTCCTGCGCCTGTGGGTCTCGGGCGAGGACTACCGCGAGGACATAAGGATATCTGAAGAAATATTGAAGAGACTTGCCGAGGCGTACCGGAGGATAAGGAACACCTTCAGGTTCATACTCGGCAACCTTTACGACTTTGACCCGCAGAGGGATTCGGTGCGGTACGAAGAACTCGAAGAGCTCGACAGGCTCACTCTCCACAGGCTAACGAGGCTCACGGAAAAGCTCACGAAAGCATATGAAGACTTCGAGTTCCACGCGGTCTACCACTCGGTGCACAACTTCTGCACTGTAGACCTTTCGGCATCGTATCTTGATATCGTGAAGGACAGGCTCTACACCAACAGGGCCGACTCCAGAGGAAGGCGCGCCGCGCAGACGACCATGCATATCGTGCTGGACAGCTTGCTGAGGCTTACCGCCCCGGTCCTTGTCTTCACGACAGAAGAAGCCTGGGCGCTCCTTCCCGGGAAAAAAGAAGAGAGCGTGCACATGGCTTCAATGCCAGAGCCCAAATCCGAATGGATAGACACGACGCTCGAGGAGAAGTGGGACAAGTTGGCCGCCTACAAGAACGAGATATCAAAGGCATTAGAGATGGCGCGCCAGCAGGCCAGGATAATCGGCCACCCGCTTGACGCGCAGGTCATGGTCTACCCGCCTGAAAAGGACAGGGAGATGCTCAAGGAAGAAGAAAAAGCCCTCGAAGAGGTACTCATCATATCGAGGCTCGTAGTCTCTGACGAGCCGCTGGACGCTTCATCCCGCAGCGGCGAAGCCGTCGCCTTCACTTCCACTGAGATAGAAGGGCTTTCGGTCATCGTAGCCAAGGCCGAAGGCGGCAAGTGTGAAAGGTGCTGGCATTACAGCACTTTCGTAGGCAAAGACCATGAACACCCTGCCGTATGCGACAGATGCGCGGAGGCTTTGAGATAAGCGGCAACATGAAAATATTCTCCCTCGTGGGAGCCGCCGTCCTGGTCCTCGACCAGCTGACCAAGCTCGTGGTCACGGCGATCCTGGCTCCGTATGAGATAGTGGAAGCGGTGCCCGGCTTTTTCAACCTGGTCTATTACCGCAACCCCGGGGCCGCCTTCGGCATACTGAACAGAAGCGGCTTTTCAGGCAAGCTCATCCTCATAGGAATATCCATCGGCGCGCTCGTCCTCATAGCCTCGATGGTGCGCGGCTCCAAGGACAGGCTCTACACTTACGCACTCTCCCTCATAGCCGGAGGGGCCGCCGGAAACCTCGTTGACAGGATAAGACAGGGCTCAGTCGTCGACTTCCTGGATTTTCACATCAGCGGACATCACTGGCCCGCCTTCAATGTCGCAGATTCGGCAATAACCGCCGGCGTTGGACTGGCGCTCCTGTCGTTTTTCATCTCCCGCAAGAACGAAAACTGACGCGGAAAAATACAAAAGGGGTGCTGCCCGGCTGGGCAGCACCCCTTTTTTTATTTCATGAACAAAACGCTCCTGCGCTTACCGCCTCCCCCATCCGCGAAGTTCGCCCCTGAGGTCGCTTTGCTCCCGCAGCCTCGGCGAGGTTCGCCCTTCCTCCCTTAGGCTCGCTCCGCCCTGTTACGGGGTATGTTGTTTAAAACAATACAAAACGAATACAAAAACTGAAAATAGGAAGGGCCAGGCTAACTGTGCTCTTCTTCCAGCCCGAGCCTTTTAGCTTCCCCTGATATGAATGATTTGATATGCTCCAGGTCGTCAGCCTCAATGGACGTGAACATGAGGCCGTAGCCGCCGAACAGCGTCTTCTTCGCGACATCCGTTGTGGACCATTTGACTATTGCCTTAGGGTCCAGCACCGTCTCGGAATCTGGCAGACAGAACCGGAGCCGGAGGAGCGAGCCAGTAAGAAGCTCCGCCTTTGTGTGGAGAAATGTGCCAGTCTCGCTGATGTTGAGAAGAAAACCCGTTCTGGTCATGTCCCCGAGCGTAAAGTCCACTGGTATGGAAATAGGGACCCTCATCCTTGGCTGGCCCTGGGCGGTCTTTTCCGGGAAAAGGAGCCTGTTCACCCGGAATATTATCTGCTCCGGGGTAAGCCCCTTTGTCATGAGGCCGCTGGCCCCAAGGCTCCTGAGCCGTTCCATTATCTCGCCGGGCTCGTAGACGCCTGTTATGACAAGGACCGGAAAGGCGCCTCTCAACCCTGCTTCGGCTATCCACTGCAATACGCCGAAGCCGTCCAGATCCGGCATCTGCAGGTCGAGCATCAGAAGGTCGATGCCGTTAGCGTCGATCTTTATCTCGTTTATGAGCTCGCGTCCGTCCTTGGCAAACCTTACCTTGTGGCCCGCCTCGACAAGTATGTCCGAAAGCTTGGTTCTGAAAAAAACCGAATCATCGGCTATCAGGATATTTTTGGAGTCTTTGGTTATCATGCCTGCGCCCTCTCAGGGATAGACGTTAATGGAAAGCAGGTTGATCGAGATGAGGTAGAAATGAAGGGAGATTGTTGCCCGAGGTGCGCACCTGCGCTCCCTGAACCGCCGGGTATACCCGGCGGCCAGGGGCTGCCTGTTCTGTATTATATCTGAAAGTCCGCTCCCGGGTCAATCCAGCTTCTGAAGGTCCCAGGTCGCGAATTTGCAGGAAGGGTACTTGGAACAGCTGAAAAAGACCCTTCCTTTTTTAGTCCTCCGTTCGACCAGCATGCCGCCGTCGCCTTCCGGGCAGGGCACGCCCGTTGAATAGGGCAAAGTGGTCTTGCAGTTCGGATAATCGGAGCAGGCAAGGAATCTGCCGAAACGGCCGCTCTTCACGACCATCTGCTTGCCGCAAGTCGGGCACTGAGTCTCCGTGACCTCGGCGGTCTTCTCCAGGGCGATTATCTTGCCATCCTCGCCGGTGGTAAAGTCCTTGGTGTTTTTGCATTCGGGATATGCAGAGCAGGCCAGGAACTTGCCTTTCCTGCCCCATTTGATAACCATCATGCTGGAGCACTTCTCGCAGACGATGTCTGTGGGAATCTCCTCGGCCTTGATGTTCTTCATGTCTTTTTTGGCCTTTTCGAGACTCGCGCTGAACGGGCCGTAAAACTCGGTCATGGCCGTGCGCCACTCCATCTGCCCGTCCTCTATCTGGTCGAGTTCCTCTTCCATGCGGGCCGTGAACTCAACATTCAGAATCTCGGGGAAGCTCTCGACAAGCATGTCGGTCACGGTGAATCCCAGCTCAGTGGGCTTGAGCTGCTTGCCGTCCTTCAAAACATATTCCCTGTCCTGTATGGTCGAGATGATGGACGCGTAGGTCGAAGGCCTTCCTATGCCCTGCTCCTCAAGCTCTTTCACAAGGGAAGCCTCGGTAAACCTCGGCGGCGGCTGGGTAAAGTGCTGGTCCGGGTCCAGGCCCAGGAGCTTTAACGATTCGTCTTTTTTAAGGGCCGGAAGCTTTTCTTCCTTTTCCTCCTCGACGTCCTGGCCTTCGATGTAGACAGCCATGAAGCCAGGGAACTTAACCGTGGAGCCGGACGCGTTGAAAATATAATTCTTCGCCTGTATCTGCGCCCTGGTCTGGTCTATGAGGGCCTGGGTCATCTGGCAGGCTATGAACCTGTTCCAGATGAGCTGATAAAGCCTGTGCTGGTCTTTTGAGAGGTGTTTTTTTACATCATCCGGCGAATACTGGAAGTAGGTCGGCCTTATGGCCTCGTGCGCGTCCTGCGATTTTTTCTTGGACTTGTAGACGTTCGGCCCCTTGGGCAGGTAGTCGGCGCCGTACTTTTGCTGTATGAAATCCCTGGCGGCGGCTACCGCTTCGCCCGATATCCTTGTGGAGTCGGTCCTCATGTAGGATATTAGCCCCACCGGCCCCTCGTCTCCGAGTTCCACGCCTTCATAGAGCTGTTGGGCGAGCATCATGGTCTTTTTGGCGGTAAACCCGAGCTTCCTTGCTGCCTCCTGCTGGAGCTTGCTCGTGGTAAACGGAGCGGCGGGGTTCCTCTTCGTCTCTTTAGTGTCGACCTCGGCTACTTTATAAGGAGCGCCTTCGAGTTCAGCGAGGGCCGCCTTGGCATCTTCCCCGTTGTTGAGCTCTATTTTCTGGCCGTCCTTTTTTGCGAGCTTGGCCGTAAAGGCATCTCCCCCAAGGGTCTCGAACCTGGCTGTGACTGACCAGTACTCTCTCGGGATAAAGGCCTGTATCTCCCTTTCGCGGTCGCATATGAGGCGCACCGCTACAGACTGGACCCTTCCGGCGCTAAGGCCCCTTCTCACCTTGTCCCAGAGTATCGGGCTTACCTGGTAGCCCACCAGCCTGTCAAGGACCCTTCTTGCCTGCTGGGCCTCGTACTTGTTCTGGTCAAGGGCTATGGGGTGGGCTATGGCCTCCTTCACGGCCTTCTCGGTTATCTCGTTGAACAGGACCCTCGAGGTCTTCTCGTTCTTCTTGTCTACCTCTTCGGCGATATGCCAGGCAATGGCTTCGCCCTCTCTGTCAGGGTCAGGCGCGAGGAAAATCCTGTCCGCGCTCTTTCCGGCCTTCTTCAATTCCTTTATGGTGTTCGCCTTGCCCTTTATTGCCTCGTAGTGGGGCTCGAAGCCGTTTTCAATGTCGATGCCGAGCTTGGACTTCGGCAGGTCTTTTACGTGGCCGACAGAGGCCATGACAATGAAATCCTTGCCCAGGAACTTGTTTATGGTCTTGGCCTTTGCCGGAGACTCGACTATTACAAGCGATTTTCCCATTCCCCTATATACCTTCCTGAATGATAACTTTTTTATTGAAAGCTCCGGCTCGAAACCCCGGAGCGCACGGTTTTACGGCGATTTACCAGACTTTTTACCTGAAGCCGTTTGATATTATATCATAAAACAGAAAAACGGCCGGATAAACAGGGCAGCGCTTTCATATCCTTCTCAGGAACGATTTTCCGGGCTTCTGCTCTATCATGCCCTTGAGCTCCATATTCAGCAGCAGCGTAGATGTCCTTGCCGCGCTGAGGCCCGTCTTCTCACACAAGCTGTCTATGTGCACGGCTCCCTTTCCGAGCGCGTCAAACAGGAGCTTTTCATCGCCTTCCGGCATTATGAGCGGCGCTTCCTGGCGCTCAGCCGCGGCTGGCAGGCCAAGGGCTTCGATGATGTCTTTAGCGCCCTCGATGAGCATGGCCCCGTCCTTTATGAGCCTGTTCGTGCCGCTGCTCCTCATCGAGTTGACCTGCCCCGGAAAAGCGAAGACCTCCCTGCCGTACTCGAGGGCAAGCCTGGCGGTCATGAGGGAGCCGCTCCTCAAGGGCGCCTCCACCACTCGCCCTTTTCGATTATCTCGTCGTAGAGCTTTTTAGCTTCCCTGGGGTATACTTCATCCACCCCTGTGCCAAGCACGGCCGTGGTAAAGCCACCGGCCCTCAAAGCCCCCTTGTGGGCGGACATATCACAGCCGCGGGCCATTCCGCTCACGACGTTTACGCCCGCGTAGGCGAGGTCACGGCCCAAGGTCTCGGCCATCGCGGTCCCGTACTGGGTCGGGTGCCTTGTGCCTACGATGCCTATCGCGGGAGAGTCTTCCTTACAGGTATTCCCCATCATGTACAGAAGACAGGGCGGGTCGTAAGTCCTTTTAAGCGCCTGCGGGAATGAAGGGTCGTCGTAGGCAACTATCCTCGCGCCCTTTTTCAGGGCGAGCTCGATTTCCCGCTCGACCCTGTCCCAGTCCTTGAACCCGAGCACCAGTTTCGCCAAAGAGGGCTCAAGAATTCCGGGGCCAGCGTTGAAGACCCCTTCAGGCCCGCCGAATTTTTCAATGAGGCTTCCCGCGTTAAAACGCTCTATTCCCCTCAGCATGCTGAGGGCAAGCCAGTATTTCAGCCTTTTCTCATCCAACCTTTTCCCCTGAAGGCATAACCCTGGCCGATTCTTTTATGGATTTCTGTGTCCTGGAAGGGCCGGCAATCTGCCGGCCCCTGATGAACAAAAACGAGAACGAATTCACAAAAAGATTTCAGGCTGCTTCTAAAAAAATAGATATTTTTTCTGAGGTCAAGGAAGGGTG
>JACPGA010000110.1 GCA_016182705.1 Deltaproteobacteria bacterium | reverse complement strand
TCGAAGAAGCCCACTAAAAAAAGTTTTTTCAAAGGGTCCTTGTCCGCTGGTTTGATTGAGGACGCAGGCCGGGCATAGCCGGGGAAGAAGGCGAAACCCTGCCCTGCGAAGGCTTTCATTCCACGGAAACAAGACCTAATAATCAGGAGGTACAGTACAGATGAAGAAGACGTTTATGGGCGCCGCAACGGCGCTCGCGGTCCTCGCCACCGGCTCAATGGCGTTCGCTGAGGAAGCTGGAGTAGCGGCAGCTGGCGACAAGGGCGGCATAGTTCTCGCGGCCCTGTTCATCGCGGCTGGCGTAGGCATGGGCCTTGGTGCCCTCGGACCTGGAATCGGCCAGGGCAACGCCGTTAAGGGCGCTGTCGAAGGCATAGCCAGGAACCCCGGCGCTTCAGGCAAGATCATGACCACCATGCTCGTCGGTCTGGCCATGATCGAGTCCCTCGCGATCTACGCGCTGGTCATAGCTCTTATACTCCTTTTCGCCAACCCGTTCATGTAAGAACGGCCAGGCAACTGGCAGTAACGAAGACCCGGCAGGACATCCTGCCGGGTCTTCTGTTTTTGAGACCTCCCCCTTTCTAAAGGGGGATAGAGGGGGATTACATTTTTTGGCCATGCAAGATACCTTGCCAAAATACCATGTAACACGGCTGTCGCCGCTCTTTGTAACAGGGCTCTACTCGCTTACCGCCTCCCCCATCCGCGCCTCTCGCCCCTGAGGTCGCTTTGCTCCCGGGGCCCCGGCGAGATTCGCCCTTCCTCCCTCAGGCTCGCTCCGCCCTGTTACGGGGTATGTGGTAAGACAAAACAAAAACAAATCTCGTCTTTGTTTTGTCTTAAACCAGGCACGGTTTACCCGGCGTAGCGAAGCATAAGGTTGGGGGAGGGACGAGCAGGCGGGGCGGTAGGGATGCCCCCGAAGGGGGCGGGGAAGGTAAGCGGGCCTGCTCGGAGGCAGGAGGCGGAAGGCGAGCGAGCCGGGTAAACAGAAAAGCGCGAAAGCGCGCAAGCCTTTTGCAAAAGAGTCGGCAAGCCTTCTTGCCATTCTGAGCGCATCGGACAATCTGCTTTCATTAAAGCCAACCCCCCTTTCATCCTGTAGACTCTCCCCTCAAAGGCCGGCCAACCATCTTTTTCGATTTGCCATGCAATTAATCTGCTAATATTATATAGTCTCAAACTACTCCACTGAACGGATATCCGATTGATGCGACTCAAAGAACTCTTCCATGAATCCCTCAGTGCTGCCTGGCGTCGCCGGAACCTCATAATCTTTTTCGCTTTTGTCCATATCGTCTTTCTCGGGTTCGGCCAATGGATGGTGGCCCGGGGCTATCCGTCGGCCCTTGAGCTGCGCGTGGAACAGCTCAAGGAAATTCAGGAACTTCCGTATCTGAAGCCCCTTACCGGGATACTCGCCGACAACCTGCCGTTGAAGATTTTGTACACTTTTGGCTTCAATCTGGTCTTTGGGGCCTTCTTGTCAACGACTGTTATGGGCCTTGTTTTCTTCTTCCCGTATCTCATTGCCGTGTGGAGGAGCTTCATCATCGGCATTCTTGTGGCTGACCTGGATACCTCTCCCGTCATGGCGGTCATATTCTACGGGACCTTTATCCTTGAATTCGGCGCTTACTGCATATCTTCCGCCATAGGGACCGACCTGGGCCTTTCCGTGCTCTGGCCGTCAAGAAAGGGGAAGACTACCCGGTCCGAGGCCTTCCGGGCGGCAGCAAGCGACGGCGCGAAGCTGTATCTTCTTGTCGCTGTTATACTTTTTATCTCGGCGATATGGGAGATAACCTGGCTCCACTACATGGGCCCCCTCATGAAGCAGATACCTGCCTGATTTTTAAAAAAAACCTTGAGAAACTGGAATATTTTACTTGGATAGGCGCGGTATCTGTGCTATAAGGATGGCTAAACAGCTGGTGACAAGGGTTTTGCGGTTTTTTTGCTTCAGGAAAGGCTTTGTTTGATTTTCTGACCACGCAGTTCTTCGGAGTCCTCAAAAAATCTCATTTTGCCGGGCTTTCCTGATGACGGGATCTATCTCCGAAAACCTCCTGAATATCCATGACAGAGTTGCAAAGGCTGCCAGAAGAGCTGGCCGGGACCCGGGTGAAGTAACTATCATCGCGGTCACGAAGATGGTCGAGCCCAAGCGGATTAAAGAGGCTATTTCAGCGGGCCTCAGGGTTTTCGGGGAGAACTATGTCCAGGAAGCCCAGGAAAAAATAGTCAAGTTCAAGGAAAAGAACCTGAGGTGGCACTTCATCGGCCATCTTCAGAAGAACAAGGCCAAACTCGCGGTCGAGCTATTTGACCTCATACACACTGTCGATTCCGTGGAGCTTGCCCAGGAGCTCAACAAGCGCTCGAAAGAGCCTGTCGATATCCTGATAGAAGTGAATATCGCGAAGGAGAACACAAAGGCGGGAATAGACCCTGAAGGCGCTGTAAAGCTCGCCAGAGCGGTTTCCGCTATGCCGAACCTGAAGCTCCGGGGCCTCATGGCCATACCTCCTTCTTTTGAAGAGCCCGAGATGTCAAGGCCGTACTTCGCGATGGTCCGCAGGCTCGCCGAGCGCATAAACAAGGAAAAGCTCCCGGGCGTATACATGCGCGAGCTCTCGATGGGCATGTCAAACGACTATGAAGTCGCCATAGAAGAAGGCGCGACAATGGTAAGGCTCGGGACAGCCATCTTCGGGACCAGAATGGTCTCCGAGAAGAAGGCCGCCAAGTCCGCCTGAACCCTCCGTAAAAATCAATGCTCACAAAAAAGAACATATGTTTTCTCGGCGCCGGAAATCTTGCCGAGGCTCTCATCAAAGGGCTCATCTCATCCGAGAGCGTAGCGCCTGGGCATATATTCGCGTCTGATAAAATGAGCGAGAGGCTCATACACCTGGCCGAAGCTTATGAAGTCAAGGTCTTCAACAAGAACTTCGAGGCCGTAAGGGACGCGGATATCATATTTCTCACGGTCAAGCCCCAGGACACTTCTGGCGTGCTCGCGGAGATCGCCCCAGAGATAAACCATGGCAAGCTCCTCATTTCGGTTGCCGCGGGCATAACCACGGCCCGGATAATTGACGCCCTGAAGGAAGCGGGCCTTAAGCACTTCATGCCGGTTGTAAGGGCCATGCCAAACACCCCGGCAACCGTCCGCGAAGCGGCCACCGCCATATGCGCCGGCCCTGGAGCCGGGGAAAGCCATCTGGAACTTGCGGCCGCTCTTTTTTCCACTGTCGGAGATGTCACGATAATAGAAGACGAATCGCTGATGGACGCGGTTACAGCCCTCTCAGGGAGCGGCCCGGCGTATGTCTTTCTTTTCATGGAAGCGCTCATCGAAGGCGGCGTGAAGCTCGGGCTGCCCCGGGAGACCGCCAGGACGCTTGCCCTGCAGACCGTGTTCGGCGCGGCGGCTCTGGCCAGGGAAAGCCCGAAAGAGCTCTCCGAACTGAGAAGCATGGTCACTTCCCCGGGCGGGACGACGATGGCGGGCCTTAAAAAGTTGGGCGAGGGCGGTTTTTGTGAGATAATAGAAAATGCGCTCGAAGCGGCGGCCATTCGTGCCGGAGAGCTTGCAAAGGGAAAATAAGTATAGGCTACCTCTGAAAATTGCTCTTTTTCCTGACCTCTTTGTCAGGGCGGAAATAAAAATGCTCACATATTCTCATATATGCTGCGCTTTTTATTTCCACCCTTCCTTGACTTCAGAAAAAATATCTAATTTTTTAGAGGCAGCCTTCCAGTCTGAATATTACGCTCCAAGGAGATTTAACAGAATGTTCGTACTTTCCAACTTTCTGGTCGGGTTCGCCAAGATACTCGACATGGCCCTTACTATCTACTTCTGGATAATAGTCATAAGGGCCCTCATCTCATGGGTTAACCCGGATCCGTATAACCCGATAGTGCGTTTCCTCTATCAGGTGACTGAACCGGTGCTCTACAGAATAAGGAAAGTTGTCCCTTACATGGGAGGCCTCGACCTTTCCCCGCTCATCGTGATCTTCATCATATACTTCTTCCAGTGGGCCGTAATACCATCCATAATCGAGTTTGCCTTAAGGCTCAAGACAGGAGGCGGCATATGAAAGTAACTCCCCTGGAGATACGAAGCCACGGGCTCAAAAAGAGCTTCAAAGGCTATGACGTAAGGGAAGTAGAAGAACTCCGCGATAT
>JACPGA010000109.1 GCA_016182705.1 Deltaproteobacteria bacterium | reverse complement strand
CTGTTTTTATCTTTTTCGTCATTCGTGTCCTTTGATTGTGTTCAAGAAAAACCTGGAGAAGTGCGCATCATGCGGACGCATTACTTGCGGGCAGGCTCCCCGGCCTTATCCTTGGCTGGCGCCTCGATTTTATATACGAGCTCGTTTCTTCCGAGCTTGCCCAGCTCTTTCCTGGCTATCTGCCCGATGTACTTCTTGTCGGTCTCAAGAAGCCTTATCTGCCTCTCCAGTTCCCTGTTCTCAGACTCAAGGGAATGGTTGTAGGCCAATATTCCGTCCCGCTCCTGCCTTACCTTGTACAGCTCATAAATGCCCTTGTCGCCAAAGACAGTCACTACGGCCACAAGCAGGAGCCCGGCCAGAAGGATATATTTTCTCTTGAATATTTCTATGGTTTTACTCATCAGAACCTTTTACCCGAAGCATAAGGATTATCAGAGTGAACCCCAAAAGTCAAGGCCCCGGCTCTCCGAAAAAGGCCGAAAGGACAGGTATCTGCTGTTTTTTCAAAAAAGCCTTGCGGAAAGAGGAAATCAGGGCTAAAGTCTATTGACAAAAGTTACGATATTGTTATCATGGAGGCGCGATTGTTCCGGCTGAATCTGGAAATATGCGCTAAGCGATACGAGGGTGGCGGAAGATGAACAGGCTGAATTGCCCAAAGTGCGAAAACTCATTCTTCACGGCTGCAAGAAATTCCAATCTGCCATGCCCTCATTGCGGTTTCGTAATGAAGTCCCATGAGCCTGACAGGCGATACGGGAACAGGCAGCTCACCCAGAAGACCGCGAACATACTCAAAGGCGAAGTAAAAGTACCTGTAAAGACCGTCGACGTCTCTGAGACCGGGCTCGGCATCAAGATGATGGGCTACCTGCCCTTTGACCAGAACGAGACAGTCAACGTCTACATACAGGAGCTCGAGATAGAAAGACTCGCCCGGGTGGTCTGGACAAAGAAGTTCTACGGGATATCCAGGGCAGGCCTCAGGTTCGAGGACCAGGCCCAGGTCGCCTGAAAAACAAATCCGCTCTCTGCAAGCCCGGCCCTTTAAAGGCCGGGCTTTTTTATTGCGCTCCCGCCTAAAGTAATCCTTTATTTTTCAGCTTCTTTTTTGTATGATACCGCCGTTTAAATCCTCTTTTAAGGCTGCCTCCATGTCAGAGAAAAACCTGGGCGTACTAAGCTGCCAGTCGATAAAAAAAGCCATATCCAAAGGCCATATATTCTCCAAAGCCGCCGCTATCGAGGAAGGGCAGATACAGCCAGCCTCGATGGACCTGAGGCTTGGCAAGAAGGCCTACAGGCTCATATCCAGCTTCCTTCCCGAAGACAGCGACGTCATGGAAAGGCTCCACACCCCTGACGTGTACGGCTCAGACCTCGTAATGTACGAGACCGACATCTCAAAGGGCGGAATCCTCGAGCGCGGCCATGTCTACCTAATACCTCTCATGGAGGAGCTGAAGCTCCCGGAGGACATAAGGGGCAGGGCCAACCCGAAGTCAACGACAGGCAGGCTCGACGTGTTCGCAAGAGTCCTCACGAACAAGAGTCCCCGGTTCGAAGATATTGCCTGCGGATACGAAGGCCAGCTCTTTCTTGAGGTAATGCCCAGGTCTTTTACGATAAAGGTCAAGGAAGGGCTCTCCCTTGTGCAGCTCAGGCTCGCCCGGGGCGAATGCGCGCTTACGGATTCAAAGCTCAAGGCCCTGCACAAGGGCTCCCGCCTCCTTTATAACGGAGAGGAACACCTGACGGCCGACGAGCTCAAGGTCTCCAAGGGCATTTTCATGTCGGTCGACCTGAGCGGGGACAACCCCAGCGGCATAATAGGGTACAAGTCAAAAAAGAACAGCCACGTCATAGACCTCACCATGAAAAACCACTACAGCGTCTCTGACTTCTGGGAGCCCATCCAAAAGAACAGCAGGGGCACGCTCATACTGGAGCCGGAAGAGTTCTATATCCTCTCCTCGAAGGAAAAGATACGCATACCGCCCAGGTACGCCGCCGAAATGGTCGCCTACGAAGCTGGCTCCGGCGAGCTTCGCACCCATTACGCGGGCTTTTTCGACCCGGGCTTCGGCTTCGGCGCGAATGGCGAGGTAAAGGGGACAAAAGCCGTCCTCGAGGTGCGCGCCCATGACGTGCCGTTCATGATCGGCAACGGCCAGACCTTCTGCAAGCTCTTTTTCGAGCGCATGGCCGACATTCCCGACAAGATATACGGCCCGAAGATAGGCTCTTCATACCAGTACCAGGGCATAACCCTCAGCAAGCAGTTCAAGAGCCTTTGACAAGCCCCGACAGCTTCCAGACAAAAAAAATCCGGAGAGAGATGGCCAAACCCAAGGAAAAACAGGAAGAAGGGAAGGGCCTCAGGCAGGAGATCCTGGGCATAGTCCTTTTCGCCCTGGCCCTGTACTCGGGCGTCTCGCTCGCCTCAAACGCGGCCTCGGCAAACTGGGGCGGGGTCATAGGCGAGTTCGTCTCATGGGCGCTCCTGGGCTCCATAGGGTACGCCTCGTACGTCTTCCCCATCATACTTATAGTCATCGCCGTCCAGTTCCTGATGCGCCGCTTCGCCTCATTCAGGGTCGTGGTGCCTGTGAGTTTTCTTGTTTTCGTCCTTGCCTCTTCAGCGTTCCTGAGCCTTGCGGCCTCAACCGAAACAGCTGGCGGGACAGTCGGCACCTTTCTCAGCAGGCTGTTGACAGACCTTGCCGGAGCCACGGGCGCGATAATCTTTCTTGTCTCCGTCATCCTCATAGCGCTTCTGGTAGCGACCGGAATCTCTGTCATACAGATAGGCGGCAAGGTCATCCCTCCCACTGCCATGCTCTTCAAGGCGTTGATGGAGCGCGTCCGCCAGAGGAACGAGGGCGGCGAGGAAGAGGAAAAAGCCGGGGAAGAAGAGATATCAGCCCCGAAAAAAGAGATTAAAAAAGAGGAAAAGCCGCAAAAGGAAAAAGAGAGGCCAGCCCTGCCCATAGTCGCGCCCAAGATACACAACAAGAGGGCGCCGGAAGAACCGCAGGAATCTTTTGATTTCGCGGCTCCCAAGGGTAACTACCAGCTCCCCCCGCTTACGCTTCTGGACCCTGTCCCGAGAAAATCCAGCTCTGTTGATGACAAGGCCCTGCTTGACAACTCGAAGATACTTGAGAAAAAGCTTATGGACTTCGGCGTGGAAGGCCGCGTGCTTGAAGTGCGCCCCGGCCCTGTCGTCACCATGTACGAGTTCGAGCCCGCCGCCGGTGTAAAAGTCGGCAGGATAACCAACCTCTCAGACGACCTGGCCCTTGCCATGAAGGCGATGTCTATCCGTATAATCGCGCCGATACCCGGAAAATCGGTAGTCGGCATAGAGGTCCCTAACCAGACCAGGGACACCATATTGCTCCGGGAGATGATGGAGTGGGCAAAGACATATCAGGCGCGCCTTATGTCTCTGACCTCGCCAAGATGCCTCACCTGCTCGTAGCGGGAGCAACCGGAACCGGCAAGAGCGTTGCCGTAAACGCCATGATATTAAGCGTCCTTTTCAAGGCCACGCCCGAGGACGTTCGCTTTTTGATGGTAGACCCGAAGATGCTCGAGCTTTCAGCGTACGAGGGCATACCCCACCTCCTCACGCCTGTCATAACAGACCCGAAGAAGGCGGCAAACGCCCTGCGTCACATAGTCGCTGAAATGGGCAGGCGCTATAAGATGATGGCCGAGCGGGGAGCCAAGAACATTGAGAAGTTCAACCAGATGGTCGAAGAGGGCGGCAAGGAAGACGAAAAAAAGCTCCCGGTCATAGTCGTAATCATAGACGAGCTCGCCGATCTGATGATGACCTCGGGCAAGGATGTCGAAGAGTGTCTTGTGCGCCTGTCGCAGATGGCGAGGGCCTCGGGCATACACCTGCTCATAGCAACCCAGAGGCCGTCGGTCGATGTCGTCACCGGCCTTATCAAGACGAACTTCCCGGCAAGGATAGCATTCCAGCTCCCGTCAAAGACAGACTCCAGGACCATACTCGACTCTGGCGGCGCGGAGACCCTCCTCGGACAGGGAGATATGCTCTTCCTGCCCCCGGGCACCTCAAAGCTTATGAGGATACACGGAGCATATGTCTCGGAGCCGGAAATAAAGAAAGTGACCGACTTCTGGAGAAGCCAGGGCACGCCCACTTATGAAGAGATAATCACGGAAGACCCGGAGCCGGGGCTTACCGACGAAGAGGCAGACCTCGGGGAAGAGTTCCTCCGCCGCTACGATGAGGCAGTGGCACTGGCGTCCCAGCAGGAGATGATTTCGACCATGGAAAAAGAAGGCGTCGTGGGCCCCTCCCAGGGCAGCCGCCCCAGAGAGGTGCTCTTGAGAAAGCAGCATTGAGGAATGCTGGTATATTCTTAACAGGGCGGCAATTGTCATTCTGAGGGAAGCGAAGCGACCGAGAATCTCGTAGTTTTCGAGTCCATCAGCTTCGCTATATTTTTTTCAGCAAACTAATGAGGCACAGCCATGAAAAATATTTTTCATAAAAAACTTATCATCCTGCTCGCTGTCATGGCCTTTTTCCTCCCTGCCCTGTCTTTTGCCGAGGACGACGCGGCAACGGTGGTCTCGAAACTCCAGAGCAAGTATGAATCGATCACTTCCATAAAGGCCGACTTCACCCAGGAGGTCTCTTCAAAGGGCATGCCCGCGATGAAATCCGAGGGCAAGGTCTGGCTCAAGAAGCCCGGCAAGATGCGCTGGGAATACAAAAAGCCCGCCAAAGACCTCATCGTCAGCGACGGCAGGACTATCTGGCTCTATCAGCCCGACCTCAACCAGGTAATTGAAAGGCCGGCCTCCATGAGCGCTTCCGCGATGGCAACTGACTTCCTTTCAGGCATAGGAAACGTGGAAAAGGAATTCGAAGTGAAGCTCTCGCCAGTTGAAAGCGTAAACCATGTGCTCATTCTTACGCCGAAACAGGAACAGCCCGGTTTGAAAAAACTCATCCTCGAGGTCGGGAAAGAAAAATTCATCGTGGAAAAAACTGTCATCACGGACCACTTCGGGAACCAGACAGCGGTGACTTTCAAAGACATCAAATTGAACGCTTCCATTAAAGATTCACTTTTCAAATACACCCCGCCCAGGGGCGCGGCCATAGTAAGGCCATGATAAAACATACTGTCGGGAGGTAAAAAAGTGCCGTCATTTGACATCGTCTCAAAAACAGACACGCAGGAAGTGGACAACGCTGTAAACCAGGCAATAAAAGAGATGCAGCAGAGGTACGACTTCAAGGGCTCCAAGAGCGAGATAAAGTGGGAGAAAAAAGAAGAAGTCACCATTGTCGCGGATGACGATACCAAACTGAAGAGCGTCATAGACATCCTCCAGACGAAGCTCGTCAAAAGGGGTGTCTCGCTCAAATCGCTCGAGTACGGCAAGATCGAGGACGCCGCTGGCGGAATGAAAAGGCAGACCATAAAGATACTCCAGGGCATTCCCTCAGAGAAGGCCAAGGAGATAACGAAGATGATAAAAGAAAGAAAGCTCAAGGTGCAGACGCAGATTATGGAAGAACAGATAAGGGTCACTGGCAAAAAGATAGACGACCTGCAGGAAGTCATCCAGACCCTCAAAGGCATGGACCTTGACCTCTCCCTTCAGTACGTCAACATGAGGGATTGACCAAGTGGCTCAAGGCTGGATAGAGATACGGGCCACAGGCCCTGGTGAATCAAAAGACCTGGCTTCATCGCTTCTCATAGCTTCCGGCAGCCCGGGAGTCCAGGAAGAGACAGTTGACAATGTCGCCGGCAAGCTCGTCTCCCATAGCCTGTGGGAGGAGGAGACACGCGAGGACGAGGACACCTCCCCGGTGAGGGCCCTGAAGGCCTATCTGCGCGCCGGTGACGAAGCGGCCCTTGGGGCGGTAAGGCCCAACCTGAGCCGCATAGGCTGGGCCCTTGAGACCTCTTTTTTAAAGGACACCGACTGGTCCGAGAAGTGGAAAAAGGGGCTCAAGCCCATAAAGGTAAAGTACAGCGGCTTTTCCGTTACTGTAAAGCCCACGTGGCATAAGCTCAAGCGCTCGCCCGGCGAGATATTGATCGATATCGACCCTGGCATGGCCTTTGGCACCGGCGGGCACGCCACGACCAAGATGTGCCTGAAATCCATCCTGAGGATCGTAAAGGGCGGCCTTCTTCCAAAAGGCCCCTCTATCCTCGACGTCGGCACAGGCACGGGCGTTCTGGCCATAGCCGCCGTGAAGCTCGGCTTCAAAAAGGCCGTCGGCACTGACATAGACAAGGTCGCCCTGAAGGTCGCCAGGAAGAACGCCAGCCTCAACAAAACAAAGCTCAGCTTGAGCGCGAAGGACTTATCCGGCATACCCGGCAAATACGACCTTGTCGCCGCCAACATCCTCGCGGGCGAGCTCACGAGGCTTTCCCGCTCCCTCAACGACAGGATAAAGCCAGGCGGCTTTCTCATACTCTCGGGCATACTTGACAGCGAACAGGCAGCCATAGAGGCCGCTTTCACAGCCATCGGGCTTCAAAAGGCCTTCTCGTTCAATGAGAAGGAATGGGTCGCGCTGGTATTTGGAAAGCCTGCCAGATGAGGCGTTTTTTCCTCGAAGAAATAGACGAGTCCGCTGAAAAAGCCGAGATAACCGGGGAAGAGTTCACCCACCTCAAAAAGGTGCTGAGGCTCGGCCCCGGAGACGGCCTTGCCATATTCAACGGCAAGGGATTGGAGCTTACTGGCAGGATAGAGTCTATAGGACAGCGCTCAGCGGTTATCACCATTGAAGGCAGGAACGAGAAGGCAATAGAGAGCGCCCTTGACCTCGTACTTCTCCAGGGCCTGCTGAAAGGCGACAGGCCCGAGTTTATCGTACAGAAGGCAACCGAGCTTGGCTTGACCGGAATCTGTTTTTATACGACAGCCAGGACAGTGCCGAGGGTAGACGGGGAAGGCGCTGAAAAAAAACTCCTCAGGTGGAAAAAGGCCTCGATAGAGGCGGCAAAGCAGTGCGGAAGGACGACGCTCCCCCGTATAACGCTCGCCGCAGGGTTGAAAGAAGCCGTCCAGGGCTCTACGGCTGAGCTGAAACTCCTTTTATGGGAAAAGGAAGGGGCAGTGAGCCTTGGCGAGCGGCTTGAAGGCAGACACCCTCATTCTGCAGCCTTGCTCGTAGGCCCCGAAGGCGGGCTCTCGGACGATGAGGCACTGCTTGCCGAAAAGGCCGGTTTCCTGAAAGCTGGCATGGGCCCGAGAATATTAAGGGCTGAAACAGCGGCCGTGGCCGCATCCGCCATCGTCCAGTACGCCTTCGGCGGTCTCAGTTAAACCGGCTGGGCAAGGACTTCCACAGGGTCGGTTATAGGGTCTATCTTGTGGAAGTTCAACACCTTTTCTATGAGGGCTTCAGTCATTACGGTCCCCTGCCCAACCAGCAGCCTGCCCCTGCCGGAAGCAAGAGGCTTCGCAAGCACCATCCCCGCTGAAATATCCTGTATCTCGACTTTCATATTGACCGGCAGCATGGTGTTTCTCGCATGCGCGGACATCTGGTTCTCGTAGCCGTCATTTATTTCAGAAGCGAACTTCAGGAAGGCTTCGGTTACATCCGGGTCAAACCTCCTGGCCCTGCCCCTTTCTATCGCGGCCAGCGCCTCCACCTTTGAATAGGGATGTCTGGCGTGCCTGAGCCGGTCATATTCATTGCATATCGACAGGATACGCGAACCGTAGTTTACTTCGCCGCCCTTGAGCCTGTCCGGATAACCGCTGCCGTCAAAGCACTCCATATGGCTTCTCACGATAAGGCCCGACTGCCTCAAGATGTCTATCCTCGAGATTATCTCCTGCGAGAGCGCGGGGTTGTTCCTTATGAGCGCCCTTTCACTGTCCAGAAGGTCTCCTTCAGGTTTATCAAGGACTTCCCTGGGAATGCCGATGAGGCCGATTTCATGCAGGAGGGCCGCCGCCCACAGGGCTTCCAGCTCGAAACCCTTAAGCCCGAGCCTCTGTCCAAGTCCCCTTGAAAGGACAGCCACCCGCTTGCAATGGCCTCCTGAGAGCTGGTCATGGAGTTCTATCATGTCGCCGCACAGGCCCACGAATGAAAAGAAGCTCTCCCTGAGCTTTTTAGTCTTTTCCTCGACCCGTGCCTCAAGTGCCTGGTTCAGCTCAAAAAGCTCGGCGTTCTGCTTCATGGTCGCCTGCTGAAGCCGCCGGTTTTCCGCCACCAGGCTGTATCTTTCCACCGCGGCCTTTACAATGTGCTTGAGTTCCTCGTCATCCCACGGCTTTGTTATGTACCTGTAAACGCCGCCCTCGTTTATGGCTCCGGTTATCTCTGCCATATCAGCCTGGCCGGTGAGCATCATCCTCACTGTGTCAGGGGAAGCCTCCCTTACTTTCTTGAGGAACTCGACCCCGCCCATGCCCGGCATCCTCTGGTCCGAGACCACGGCCGCTACGCTGTTGTTCCGGATAAGGTCGAGGCCGCACTCGCCGCTTTCAGCCAGCAATATCCCGTAACCCTCTTTTCTGAATACCCTCGAAAGAGAGCCGAGTATATTTTTCTCATCATCAACGAAGAGAATATTTGTATTTGCCATTCTTGAAACCTCCATTGTCTAAGCGGCTGAGGACGCCTCGTTGGCAAGGGGCAGCTTTATCCTGAACCTCGCGCCCTTGCCAGGGTGGCTTTCGACATCTATCGTGCCGCCATGCTCTTTTATGATGTTATAAGCTATCGACAAACCGAGCCCGGTTCCCTTTCCTACCGGCTTGGTAGTAAAGAAGGGGTCGAATATCCTCTTCCTGACCTCTTCGCTCATGCCCGGGCCGTCGTCGGCAATTTCTATAACTGCCTTGCCATTTACCCTGCTGGTGCTCATGGTTATTGTTCCCTTGTCATTGACGGCCTGGGCCGCGTTCATGAGTATATTCAAAAAGACCTGCGTAAACTGCTGCGGCCTGCACCGTATTGGCAGACAGTCGCAAAAATCGGTCTTCACCTCTGCGTTGTTTTTAACCTCGTGCCAGCCGATCTTCAACGCGTCCTTGAGACAGCCGTTCAGGTCATGGCTGACCAGCTCCCCGATACCGGCATAGGAAAGGTCCTTGAGCCCTTTCACTATGGAGCTTATCCGCGAGATGCCTTCATTCGAGTCGACGAGTATCTGCCCAGCGTCATTGACCATGAACTCCATGTCGACTTCCTTCTTCAGCTTCTCTATGGTTTTGCGGTACTCGACTATTTCCTCGAACTCGCCTTTTTCATAAGCAATTGACAGGTCGCCATAAAGGGCCAGCAGCTTCCTGAAAACATCCATGTACTCTGACATGGTATTCAGGTTACTTCTCACAAAACCGAGCGGGTTGTTTATCTCATGGGCCACACCTGCCGCGAGCTGACCCATTGAAGCGAGCTTTTCTGTCTGTGTGAGCTGTTCGGCTATGGCTACCTTTTCCTCTTCTGCCTTTTT
Organism: Deltaproteobacteria bacterium; assembly: GCA_016182705.1. Taxonomy (GTDB): domain Bacteria; phylum Desulfobacterota; class GWC2-55-46; order GWC2-55-46; family GWC2-55-46; genus GWA2-54-12. Next base: position 540 of record JACPGA010000109.1, on the reverse strand, counting down.
CCTGAGGGTTATATCCCTGTCGATGCCCCTGTACCTGGTAAAATGACCGTCAGGAGCGTAAAAAGGAACGGCGCTGGTTTCCAGGACAACGGCCCTGCCGTCTTTGTGCACATTCCTGTTCTCAAAATTATCGAAAGGTTTCAGCTCTTTGACACTTTCCAGAAAAATGGCTTCAACGCGCGCCGCTTCTTCCGGAGGCATGAAATCAAACGGCGTTTTGCCGATTACTTCGGAAGGCTTGTACCCGAGTATCTCGAAAACCCTGGGGCTCGCGTAGGTATATACGCCTTTTTCATCGACTTCCCAAACCCAGTCGTTCGTGGTCTCGACCAGGCTCCTGAACCGCTCCTCACTACTCGCAAGCTCTGCCCTCTGCTTTTCCTTTTCGGATTTTTCCCAGTTTATTATGCTTATATACTGCTCCTGGGCAATACTGTTCTCATGGACCTGCTCGAAAAGCCTGTTCAAGGCGTCTTTCAGGACTCCTATCTCGTCCCTCCCGTTGACGTCTATCTTCACGAGCCGCTCTCCGGATTTGAA
>JACPGA010000108.1 GCA_016182705.1 Deltaproteobacteria bacterium | reverse complement strand
GTTTTCGGTGGGGTTGATATATTCTTTCTGGATGGACCCGCCGACTGTCTTATTGACGAACTCGAAGTTCTTGCCCTTCTCGCCCGGCTCTATCTCTATTACGACGTGGCCGTACTGGCCGCGTCCGCCCGTCTGCCTGATGTACTTGCCTTCGGTCCTCGCCTTTCTGGTGATGGTCTCCCTGTAGGCGACCTGGGGCTTGCCGACCGACGCCTCGACCTTGAACTCCCGGAGCATCCTGTCGACGATGATCTCGAGGTGGAGCTCGCCCATTCCGGCGATGATGGTCTGGCCTGTCTCTTCATCAGTCTTTACGCGGAAGGAAGGATCTTCAACCGCAAGCTTCTGCAGAGCGATACCAAGCTTTTCCTGGTCAGACTTCGTCTTGGGCTCTATGGCGATGGATATGACCGGCTCGGGGAATTCCATTGCCTCGAGCACGATGGGCTTTTCAACGTCGCAGATGGTGTCGCCAGTGGTCGTGTTCTTGAGGCCCACGGCCGCGGCGATGTCGCCAGCGTAGACTTCCTTGACTTCTTCACGCTTGTTGGCGTGCATCTTGACGATCCTGCCGATCCTCTCCTTGGAGTCCTTCTTGGAGTTCAAAACATAGGAGCCGGCGGTCATGCAGCCAGAGTACACTCTGAAGAATGTAAGCTGTCCTACGAAGGGGTCGGTCATTATTTTGAAAGCCAGCGCGGACAAAGGTGCGCTGTCTTCAGTAGGCCTGGTGGCTTCCTCGTCCGTTTCAGGGTCGATACCCTTTACGTCCGGGATGTCAATCGGGGAAGGCAGATAATCAACAACAGTATCAAGCAGGAGCTGAACGCCCTTGTTCTTGAAGGACGAACCGCATATTACAGGCGTAAGCTCCATTGCTATGGTGCCTTTACGAATGGCGCTCATTATCGCCTCAGGGGCAACTGCCTCGCCCGCGAGATACTTCTCCATGATGGACTCATCGAAGTCAGCGGCGGCCTCGATCAGCTTTTCCCTGTACTCAGCGACCTGGTCGGCCATTTCAGCGGGAACGTCGATCATCCTGTACTTGGCGCCCAGGGTCTCTTCGTCCCAGACTATTCCCTTGTTGAGGACGAGGTCGACCACACCCTTGAAAGTATCTTCCTTGCCTATGGGCAGCTGGAGCAATACAGGGCGGGCCTTAAGCCTGTCGACTATCATGCCGACGACCCTGAAGAAGTCGGAACCGATACGGTCCATCTTGTTTATGAAGGCTATCCTGGNNGGTACTTGTTGGCCTGTCTCCAGACGGTTTCAGACTGGGGCTCAACGCCGCCAACCGAGCAGAACACGGCAACAGCGCCGTCAAGTACGCGAAGCGACCTTTCGACTTCAATGGTGAAGTCGACGTGGCCCGGAGTGTCTATTATATTGATGCGGGTGTCTCTCCAGGAACAGGTCGTCGCGGCAGAGGTAATGGTGATTCCCCTCTCCTTTTCCTGCTCCATCCAGTCCATCGTAGCGGTACCCTCGTGGACTTCACCGATTTTATAGGTCACACCGGTGTAGTACAGGATCCTCTCCGTGGTCGTGGTCTTGCCCGCATCTATGTGGGCCATGATGCCGATATTTCTCTGTCTGTCTAACGGTATCTGCCTTGCCAAAGCGACAACTCCTCGATAAGAAACGCTACGCTTCCGTTAATGGAACAGGCCAATGAAGCGCGAGACCTGCTCCTGCTCTATCTGATTTTAAACTTGCTTGGTTAACACAAAAAGGGGTGTAACGCTTCCATGCGCCGCGGTCAAGCCGCGGAGCACGAGCCGGGGTTACCAGCGGTAATGAGCGAAAGCCTTGTTGGCCTCAGCCATCTTGTGTACGTCTTCCCTCTTCTTAACAGAACCGCCCTTGTTGTTCGAGGCGTCGATTATCTCTCCGGCGAGTCTTTCCATCATCGACTTTTCGCCGCGGGCCCTGGAGTAGTTCACGAGCCACCTGAGCGCAAGAGACATCTTCCTCTCGGGCCTGACTTCGACCGGGACCTGATACGTTGCGCCGCCGACTCTCCTGGACTTTACTTCCAGTATGGGCTTCACGTTCTCGATCGCCTTCTTGAAAACCTTTATGGCTTCGGTCTTGGTCTTTTCTTCGACAAGTCCGAAAGCTCCATACAGGATGCCTTCAGCCTTGCTTTTCTTGCCGTCCTCGGTAAGCTTGTTTATAAGCTTCATAAGGACCTTATCACCGAACTTCGGGTCCGGCAGCACATCTCTTTTTGGAACATTCCCCTTACGAGGCATTGACCTTCCTCCTTAAAAACAACTCAGCAATATTACTTAGGCCTTTTGGCCCCGTATTTCGAGCGTGACTGCTTCCTATCGGCGACTCCCATCGCGTCAAGGGTTCCCCTGACGATATGGTACCTGACTCCCGGAAGATCCTTTACCCTGCCGCCCCTGATAAGAACAACTGAATGCTCCTGCAGGTTGTGGCCGACTCCCGGTATATAGGAAGTGACTTCCATGCTGTTTGTGAGCCTTACCCTGGCTACCTTACGGAGCGCTGAGTTCGGCTTCTTTGGCGTAGTAGTGTAGACCCTTACGCATACTCCCCTTTTCTGGGGGCAGCTCTCCAGGGCCGGAGACGCAGTCTTCACATTGGGCTTCTGCCTGCCCTTGCGAACGAGCTGATTAATCGTAGGCATAAAAACGTTACCTTTCCAAAATTCGTTTGCCTGGTGGCGTAAATCAAAGCAATCTACCAGCTTCCAGGTACCTTGTCAAGGACTAAATACCTTGACGTCGCTGGTTGTTGAAACTTTTTTCCTGAAAAACAGAAGAAAGGTATCTTACTCTTTTTTTTAACCGTAAGCAAGAATAGAATTGGGGAAAGACCGCTTTTTTTTAAGCGGTCTGCTGTACCCCGTCTTCTTCCTTCTCTACTTCGGTCTTTTCAAGGGTCGGCTCAGCCCCGGCCACGAACTTCGTGTACTGCCTGAAGCCCGAGCCAGCGGGTATGAGGCGGCCCATTATGACGTTTTCCTTGAGGCCGCGCAGGTAGTCTATCTTGCCTTCGATAGCGGCGCCCGTCAACACCTTCGTGGTCTCCTGGAATGAGGCCGCGGATATGAAGGACTCCGTCGAAAGCGAGGCCTTGGTGATGCCCTGGAGGAGAGGCTCGGCCACGGCCGGCTTCTTGCCCTTCCCGATTACCCTGTCGTTCTCCTCGTCGAACAGATAACGCTCGACCTGCTCGCCTATGAGGAGGTTGGTGTCTCCGGCATCCTTTATCTTGACTCTCCTCAGCATCTGCCTGACGATTGTCTCGATATGCTTGTCGTTTATCTTGACGCCCTGGAGCCTGTAGACCTCCTGTACCTCGTCCACGAGGTACTTGGCGAGCTCCTTGACGCCGAGAACACGCAGGATGTCGTGCGGGTTCGCGCTGCCGTCCATCAGAGGCTCTCCGGCTCTTACGCGGTCGCCTTCCCTTACGCTTATGTGCTTGCCCTTTGGTATGAGATACTCCTTGGGCTCGCCGGTCTCAGGCGTGACGACGACCTTCCTCTTGCCCTTTGTGTCCTTGCCGAACGAAACGAGGCCGTCGATTTCGCTTATGACCGCCGTTTCCTTGGGCTTTCTGGCCTCGAAGAGCTCAGCGACCCTCGGGAGACCTCCGGTGATGTCCTTGGTCTTTGTCGTCTCCCTCGGTATCTTGGCGATTATGTCGCCGGCCTTGACCACGTCTCCCTCGCCTATCGTCAGAATGGCGCCGACGGGCAGGAGGTATCTGGCCTCGATATTCGAGTTGGCTATCTTCTGAGTCCTTCCGGACTCGTCCTTGATGGATATCCTTGGCCTGAGGTCCGATTCCTTATAGGTCACGATGACCTTGCTGGAAAGGCCTGTTACCTCGTCGACCTGCTCCCTCATCGTCTTGCCGTCTTCGATATCGCCGAACCTGATGATACCGCTGACCTCGGTGATGATCGGGATGGTGTAGGGGTCCCAGTCGGCTATAATGGTGCCCGGGGCGACCTTCTGCCCTTCCGGCACGCGGAGCCTCGCTCCATATATTACGCCGTCCTTCTCACGGTCCCTGCCCTGCTCGTCCTGAATGGAGATGTCTCCGTTCCTGTTCATGACGATGGACTCGCCTCTGGAGTTCATGGAGACGTTCAGGTTGTGGTACTTGACGAAGCCTTCGTGCCTGGCTTCGAGTGTCGTCTGCTCGGCGCGCCTTGACGCGGTTCCGCCTATGTGGAACGTCCTCATCGTAAGCTGCGTGCCAGGCTCTCCGATCGACTGGGCCGCTATGACTCCGACTGCCTCGCCCATCTCGACCATCCTGCCGCGCGTCAGGTCTCTTCCATAGCACTTTATGCAAATGCCCCTGGTCGACCTGCACGTGAGCACGGACCTTATCTTTACCCTGTCTACGCCGGCCTCTTCTATCCTGTCGACCTTTGCTTCGTCTATCTCTTCGTTAGCGTGAACCAGGATTTCCTTGCTGAACGGCTCGAGCACTTCCTCGAGGGCGACCCTTCCAAGAATCCTTTCGCCGATTGGCTCGATTATCTCGCCGCCTTCGACAAGGGAGCTCATGTAGATGCCGTCCAGTGTGCCGCAGTCCTGCTCGGCTATGATAGCGTCCTGAGCGACGTCGACGAGCCTTCTGGTGAGATAACCGGAGTTGGCGGTCTTCAAGGCCGTGTCAGCCAGACCTTTCCTGGCTCCGTGAGTCGATATGAAGTACTGGAGAACCGTCAGGCCCTCCCTGAAGTTAGCTGTGATCGGGGTTTCGATGATCTCGCCCGAAGGCTTTGCCATCAAACCCCTCATTCCGGCCAGCTGCCTTATCTGCTGCGCGGAACCCCTGGCGCCGGAGTCGGCCATGATGAATATGGGGTTGAAACTCGGGGCCCTTCTCTCGGTTCCGTCCTCGTCCGTTACGGCATCGGTCGAAAGCTCCCTGAGCATTTCCTCGGCTATCTCTTCAGTGGCCTGGGCCCAGATGTCTATGACCTTGTTGTAACGCTCGCCGTCGGTTATGAGACCCTCGTTGTACTGCTTCTGTATCTCCTTGACCTCTTCGTAGGCCGAATCGAGCAGCACGCCCTTACGGGACGGTATCTTCATGTCGTCGATGCAAATGGAGATGCCCGCCTTGGTCGCGTACTGGTATCCAAGGTCTTTCAATCTGTCCGCG
>JACPGA010000096.1 GCA_016182705.1 Deltaproteobacteria bacterium | reverse complement strand
TGCCGCTGGTCGTCGGCCCTGCCGAGCCAATGATCTCGCCGGGCTTTTCGGGCGTAGGCCCGACATAGTATATTATCTGCCCCTTCAGGTCCAAGGGCAACTCTTTGCCAGCGTTGAGGAGCTCTATGAGCCTTTTGTGGGCCGCGTCCCTCGCGGTGTACATGACGCCGGTTATGAGGACCCTGTCGCCAGCCTTGAGCTTTTCAACTGCCGCGTCGTCAAGCGGAGCGCTTATCCTGATGGCTTCTGTCATATCAGATCTCTATTTCCTTGTGCCTGCCAGCGTGGCACTGGATGTTGACCGCCACAGGAAGGCTCGCTATATGGCACGGACTCGCCTCGATATGCACGGCAAGGGCGGTCGTGCGCCCGCCAAAGCCCATCGGGCCTATGCCCAGGTCGTTTATCTTCCCTAAAAGCTCCTGCTCAAGCGAATTGAGGTCGTTGTCCGGGTTTTGTGTGCCAATCGGACGCAGCAGCGCGGGCTTGAGCATCTTAAGGCGGCTCATATTCTCGGAGCCAGCGCCCTTGGGCGCAATCTTTATCTTTACCTTGCCGCCTTCGACAATGGAAGTGTGTATTATTGCCGGAGTGTTGTCCCCGGTATTTACCCTCTTTAACGGATGGCAGACCGATTTTCTCAAGTAGCCTTCCTTGTAGCCCTGGCGCACGCCTTCGTTGATCGCCTCTTCCAGCGAGCCGTCAAGAGCTACTTCCCTGCCTATCTCAACGAAAAAGACCGATATGCCTGTGTCCTGGCACATGGGAAGATGTTCCCTCCCGGCTATCTGGAAGTTCTCGACTATCTGACCGAGGACTTCCCTGCCGAGCACAGACTCTTCCTTGTCGAGCGCCGTTCTTATAGCCGAAGCGACATCGGGTTCAAGGTCGCAGGCCGCTGATATGCACAGGTCCCTGACCTTTTTCGTTATGTCCTTTACTGAAACCTGCTTCAAAAAAACCCCTCTTTACTTGTCCAGGTTAAGGTCGGTTATAAGGCCCTTCACCGCGCCTACCGAGCCCATGAACGCCGACTTCTCGGCGGAATCCAGCTCTATCTCTATTATTCTCTCGACCCCGCTGCCGCCGACGACGACAGGAACGCCTATAAACAGGCCGTCAACGCCGTACTGGCCGGAGCAATACGCGGCGCAGGGCATGACTCTCTTCTTGTCCTTTATAATTGCTTCGCACATCTCGGCAACGGCCGCTGAAGGAGCTGTGTACGCGCTCCCGGTCTTCAGGAGAGCGACTATCTCGCCGCCAGCCTTCTTGGTCCTCTCCATTATAGAGGAAAGCCTCTCTGTACCTATGAGCTGCGTAACAGGTATGCCGGAGACGGTCGCGTACCTCGTAAGAGGCACCATCTCGTCGGCGTGTCCGCCGATTACCATCGCGTGCACGTCCCGCATCGAAACGCCAAGCTCCATGGCGATGAAAGAGCGCATCCTGGAGCCGTCGAGAGCTCCGGAAAGTCCCATCACTTTATTGGGCGCGAAACCGCTGAACTTCCACGCGGCATATACCATTACATCAAGGGGGTTTGTTACGATAAGGAGGTGCGCGTCCGGCGAATACTTCGCCACGTTCTCGACGACTGTCTTCAGGATGCCGACGTTCGTGTTAATGAGGTCGCTCCTGGACATGCCCGGTTTCCTGGGTATGCCAGCGGTCACGATGACGACGTCAGAGTTGGCGGTATCCTTGTAGTCGTTCGTGCCGATGACGTTGGAGTCGAAGCACTCGATTGGCGCCGTCTCCATCATATCAAGGGATTTTCCCTGAGGGACGCCTTCGACGATGTCGAGCAGGACTACGTCCCCGAGTTCCTTTGTGGCAACCCAGAGGGCTGTGCTGGCGCCCACATTGCCGGCACCGACTACGGTTATCTTCTTCCGGGCCAACTTGACCTCCTTAACAGGGGGAATCGATAGAAAATGCGCTTTCCGGCCCCTCGTTTTTCAATGCAGGGTACCAGAAAGACACTCACATTTTCAACAGCAATCAAAAAAGCCGAAAGATTACGGGCTGGAACGAAGGGGCTCATGCCGGGAAAATAAAAGGGCTGACATAAGAATTATTGAAAAACCCGGCTTTTACATTCGGCCATCCCCGTCCAGACGGGCCAGCGGCGCGCGTTTGCGCAAAGTGCCTTTTCTGTGTATACAGTATACAAAAACAGAATCAGTGTCAAGGGAATTTCCGGCCTGCCCGCAGGGGAAAAAACGCCGCGCGAACATAGTTAATATCGGGCGGCCACTGCAAAAACCGAAAACCGGGGGTATACTTGTTATTTGAAAGCTATTATTTATCTCTTGAAAGGGCTACTGGCATGAGGGCCAGCGGCTTGACGGCGCTTTTTGCAGCGGGCAAAAGCCCGCAAAACAACACTACAGGAGGATAAAAAATGAAAAGATTACTGGGACTGGGACTGACTTTCGCGGTAGCGCTTGCGTTCAGCGCGCCTGCCCTCGCGGCGGATGGAGCAACCATCTTCAAGTCGAAGTGCTCGGCTTGTCACGGCCAGGACGGCGCTGGCTCCGCGATGGCCCCGGCCTTCAAGGGCAACGAGTTTATTAAAAACAGCTCCGAGACCGACATCGCCAATGTCATAAAGAACGGCCGCAACGGCGCTGAAAAAAAATACAAGCAGTTCGCCATCGGAATGCCCAAGCAGACCCTCAACGACGATGAGATAAAGGCCGTTATCACCCAGATCAAGACCTGGGCAAACTGATCCAGTAGAGACGATAAACTCAAAAAGGCCGGGGGCTGCCCCCGGCCTTTTTTTATTTTGTGAAGGTCAAAGTCTTGAAAAGAGCGGGACGATATGATTTAATCGTTTTTCGGGTGCCTCTAAAGAGCGATTTTTAGAGGCACTTGTATCTTAATCGGGGCGTAGCGCAGCCTGGTAGCGCATCTGCTTTGGGAGCAGAGGG
>JACPGA010000112.1 GCA_016182705.1 Deltaproteobacteria bacterium | reverse complement strand
CGTCTCGAACCTCAAATCCCTGTTCGTAAGTATGCCGACGAGTATGCCGTCTTTTACGATGGGAAAGCCGGAGATGTTCTCCTTTTTCATTATCTCGAGGGCGTCGGCGACCTTCTGTTCCGGGCTCAAGGTCATGGGTTTTGTGATGACTACAGACTCGTACTTCTTTACCTTGTCGACCATCGCGGCCTGCTCTTCTATCGTGAGGTTTTTGTGGATTATGCCTATGCCGCCCTCAAGAGCGATGGAGATGGCCATCCTCCATTCGGTCACGGTGTCCATGGCCGCGCTGATGAGCGGTATGTTGAGCCTTATCTCGTTCGTAAGCCTCGTTGATACGTCCGTATCCCTCGGCATGGTCTGCGAGAACGCGGGCTCCAGGAGCACATCGTCGAATGTTAAAGCGGTCCTTATTCTAAGCGGTTCCATATATTAAAGCCTCCCCTCTATTATCCTTCTAACAGGTTGTTGAAAAAGTCCGGCTGATTCTCGTGTCATTGTGAGGAGCTGAGCGACGAAGCAATCTAAAAGCGTTTGACTTTTAAAAGACGAGATTGCCGCGCTCCGCTCGCAATGACAAAAGCTCTGCTAATACTTCAACGCCGCGCCCGGATTAACCCGGTCTAATATAATTCCCTCAAGGAGCCCGGCGTCGCTGACCTTGGCCTCATTAAAGCCGAAGGCTTCCATGGCGAGAAGCGTTATGGCAGACCCAGGCACTATGAGGTCTTCCCTGCCCTTTTCAAGGCTCAGGACAGTCTGGCGCTCATTGAGCGTCATCGAGCACAGGCGCCTGTACAAATCGGCTATCCTGTCCCTTGAAAGGGTGTAGTTGTTTATTCTGGCCCTGTCGTAGACCTCAAGGTCCTGGTCTATGGCGGCAAGGGTCGTTATCGTCCCGGCGGTACCCACGAACGAAGCCCCCCTCTTGCCTGAGAAATCGAGCGGGTCTATCCCGTCACCCAGCATCCTGTCGCGCAGCTCCTTGAGCACCCCTTTTATTTCATCCTCCATCGCCTTCAGTTCGCCTTTGGAAGGAGGGTCGCTCAACAGGTACTTTTCAGTGAGGTGCACAACCCCCATTTCCATGGACCAGCCGCCTGACATCTCAGGGCCGATAGTGGCGATAAATTCAGTTGAGCCGCCGCCGACATCTAATACGAGCTTTTTTCCCTGGCGCTCGTCGATGACCGAAAGGACGCCCATGAGAGCGAGCCTGGCTTCCTCGCCGCCCTGTATGACGCTTATCTCCAGGCCGGTCTTTTTCCTGACCTCTTCAGTGAACCACTGCCTGTTGCATGCCCTCCTGACGACGCTGGTCGCGGAGGCAAGCACGGTCGTGACATTGGCCTCGTCTATATGGCGGCGGAATTCGCTTAATGCCGCGAAGGTCCGTTCAGCCGCCTCAATGGATATGCCTGAGGCCTCGTCATAACCGCCCCCGAGTCTCGTTATCTTCCTCTTATAGATAATCGGCCTGAGGCTATCGCCGTCCAGCTCGGCGATAAGGAGCCTTAGAGTATTGGTGCCGATATCAATTGAAGCGTATCTCACTGAAGCCCCTGTCTGGTCTTGATGTTTTCCGCTGCTATTGAAAGGCGCTCCGCGCCAGAAAGCCTCGCTGTATCGAGCGCCTTGACTATTACCGAATGCTTCACATTGCCGTCCGCCCTCAGGACGACGGTCTTGTCAGTGCCCTTTTCAAATTCAGCTTTCAGGGAAGCGGCAAGGCCTTCCAGTGCGACCTGCCTGCCATTTAAGCTCAGCTGCCCGGCTTCGCTTATGAAAACGACAGCGCCCTTGCCTGTCTCGGAACCGGCTGAGACGGCCTTAGGAAGCTTTACCTTGAAGGAGCCGGACATTATGAGTGGGGTCGTCACCATGAAGATGACGAGCAGGACGAGCATGACATCGGTAAAGGGCGTAATGTTTATCTCCGACATCACCTTCTCGTGGCGGCTGCCCGTCTTCCAGGCCATGCTTAACTGCCCTCCGAAATGCGGCTGGTGAACTCAGAGGCCGATGCTTCGAGCTCAAGGGCGTGCCTCGAAGCGGCCCTCACGAAATAGTTATATGCCACGACAGCAGGAACGGCCACGAACAGGCCGGCAGCCGTCGCGATGAGCGCCTCAGCTATGCCGTCTGCAACCGCCGCGGGAGAAGCGCCTTGCGCTATGGCAAGGTCGCTGAACGCCCGTATTATGCCAAGTACTGTCCCGAACAGGCCAATGAACGGCGCGGTGGAGCCAATGGTGCCGAGTATGCCCAAAGACTTTTCGAGCTTGAGGAGCTCGCGCCTTCCGGCAAGCTCCATCGCTTCGTTGACTTCTTCCTTGCTCCTGCCTGACCTTGAAAGCCCGGAAAGTAGCACCTCGGACAATGGCGACGGCTTAGCCCTGCAAACGGCTGATACAGCCAGCAGGCCGCCATCTTTCATCGCGTCTCTTATTGATGAAAAAGAATCGCGTAAAGCGGCCGCGAACCTGCTGAAGGCCCAGGCCCTTTCGAGCGTTATCGCTATGGAGAGGACAGAGAGGAGCGCAAGCACTACTACCGTAATGCCGCCTTTTTGCAGCAAGGCTAAAACAGAGAGGTCCTGGAACATTGACTCCTTCCGGAGAGTCTTTCGGCGCTACACCTTTTCCGGCCCGGTATAATTCCTCGAGTACTCGATATAGTTCTGGGCTGACTTGAGTATCCTGGCCTTTTCCTCAGGCTTTAACGCCCTCACGACCTTCGCGGGGATGCCGAGGACTAACGAGCCCGGCGGCACCTTCATCCCTTCGGTTACAAGAGCGCCCGCGCCGACGATAGAGTCTTCGCCAATCTCGGCGTTATCAAGGACGATGGCGCCCATGCCGATGAGGCACCTGTCCTTCACGGTGCACCCGTGGAGGACTACGTTGTGGCCGATGGTTATGTCGTTGCCTATGATAAGGGGGTAGGTATCTTTAGTGACGTGCAGGGTCGAATTGTCCTGGACGTTGGTCCTGTCGCCTATCCTGATAAAGTGGACGTCTCCGCGGACAACGGCATTGAACCATACGCTCGAGTTGACGCCTATCTCGACGTCGCCAATGACCTGCGCGCTGTCCTCTATGAAAACGCCCTCGCCAAGCCTGGGCCATTTCCCTTTATACTGCTTCAGCATTCACGACCCCTGAAAGTAATAGTAAATTTGATAAATTTAACAAATTTCCCAGATAATCTCAAGGGGAATAATGGTCAAGACCGCTCTTTTGTGAATTCCAGCCTCAATGCCCGGCGGGTCCCGGGGCCGATGCTGAACAGCGCCGATTGCCTTAGGCCCGCGAGCCAGATTATCTCATCGCCCACGATCACCACCGGGGTCTTCTTCCTCCCGACCAAAGGAACTTTGGCGTCGATGAAGATGTACTTGCATTTCCTCTGCCATTTCATTGACGCCAAGCTGTCCGGCCTCGATAAGGGCGTCGTAATCGAACCATGCCGTATTGGCGCCGCCAATGAACTTTTTAGGCGGCTTTACGAGCTTTGCCTCGATTGTGCCTATGCCTTCCATGAGCGTCACGCCGGGCACATTGATGGCCTGCTCGAAAAGGGCCGCTTCATTCGGGGAATTGGACTCTACTATCATCCTCCCGTACTCCCGCCTCGCTCTGGCTCCATCGGGGAGGCTGATGAAGGCGTTAGGCCTTTCGCTGTCCATTATTTCGAAAAAAGCATCGACATGGAGCGAGCCGAGCTCTCCCTCAACGCCCAGTGAGCGGACAGATGCGAGAAAGACCCTGGCTGAAAGCGCCCTGTGAATGCGCTTTAATTCAGCCCTGTCGAGGACGATTGCATTGTCCTTCTGTTCGATGAGCGCTGCCTTGAAGGCCTTAATGGCAGCCTTTTCTATAAAATCGTCGTCATTAGAAAGTAAAACAGCTGTTCTGGCGAGCGTCTCTTTTATGGAGGGGTTGTATTCCTTTTCGAGCCGTGGGAGAAGTTCGAGCCTGACCCTGTTACGGAGGTATTTTACAGTGAGGTTAGTGGAGTCGGTTACAAAGGCAATGCCATGCTCCCGGGCGTACTCCTCGATGGCGGCGCGGCTTGTCTGAATGAGCGGCCTGACAAAAATGCCCCTTACTGGTGGAATGCCGGAAAGGCCGGAAAGGGAAGAACCCTTCAGGAGCCTCATGATGACGGTTTCGGCCTGGTCGTCAGAGGTATGGCCGAGGGCGACTTTTTGAGCCCTATACTTCGCGGCAGTCTCTTCAAAGAAGGCGTATCTCTTGATGCGAGCGGCTTCTTGAGGCGAGCCGCCGAGACCCTTGAGCTCGCCTTTTTCAAGGAGTCTCGATGTGAACTCGAGTCCGTACCTCCTGGCAAGGTCGCGGACAAAATCGTGGTCGCGCCTGGACTCTTCAGCGCGGAGGCCATGGTCCATATGGGCGACTATTAACCGTAAGCCCAGCTCTTCCTTCAACTCCAGAAGTATATGGAGCAGCACGACGGAGTCAGCTCCGCCGGAGACGGCACAGATAACCGTCTCGCCTTTGGAGAGCATCTTCCCT
>JACPGA010000030.1 GCA_016182705.1 Deltaproteobacteria bacterium | reverse complement strand
GGCACCAGGACTGACCGGAAGGAGCCAAGAAACAGGAAAATGACGACGATGACGATAAGCAGCGTGTCGCCGAGGGTCTTGAGCACCTCGTCGATGGCATGCGTTATATAATCTGTGGCGTCATAGGCCACTCTGGCCTCAAGCCCGGCCGGAAGGTCCCGCTGGATGGATTCGATCTCAGAGCGTACCAGTTTTATGACATCAACGGAATTGGCGTTGGGCAGCGGCCATATCCCCATGAAGACCGCGGTCTGACCGGAAAAACGGACCTCGGTGTCGTAATCCTCGGCCCCCAGCACCACATTGGCGATGTCTTCAAGCCTGACGATGGTCCCGTCCCGCTGCCGCACAGCGAGGCGCCTGAACTCTTCGACCGTGTGGAGGTCAGTGTCGGCGGTGAGGTTGACCTGGATGAACGCTCCCTTGCTCATGCCGACGGCAGCCAGAAAGTTGTTGGCGGCCAGCGCCTGGCGCACCTGGGCCGGGCTGATGTCGCGGGCGGCCATCTCATCGGGCTTGAGCCAGACGCGCATGGCAAAGGTGCGGGCGCCCAGGATGTCGGCCCGCTGCACCCCTTGAATAGCGGAAAGGCGGGGCTGGACTACGCGCACCAGATAGTCGGTGATCTCGTTTTGCTGCAGCAGGCCGGAACTGAAGCTCAAGTAGGCCGAGGCGAACCGGCTTTCGGCAGACTCGATGTTGATGACGGGGACCTCCGCTTCCGGCGGGAGGTCGCGGCGCACCTGGTCCACCTTGGAGCTGATCTCCGCCAGGGCCTTGGTAGAATCGTAGTTGAGCCTGAGGCGCACATTGATGGTGGAGAGGCCGAGCGCGCTCTGCGATTCCATGTACTCGATCCCGTCGGCGGCGGCGATGGCGCGCTCAAGCGGGGAGGTGATGAACCCGCGCACCAGGTCCGCGCTCGCGCCGATGTAAGCGGTGGTGACTGTTACCATGGCGCTCTCGCTTTGCGGGTACTGGCGGACATTGATCGTAAAAATCGCCTGAAGGCCGCCAATGATGATGATCAGGTTTACAACCAGGGCCAGGACAGGGCGGCGGATGAACAGGTCGGTGATTTTCATGGGTCAATTATTCTCCGGCCTGGGGCTTTTCTGGAATGGAGGGGCGAGCCTGTGGTCGACCACCACAGCCTGGCCGTTCTGGAGTTTGAAGACGCCGGTGCTGACGACGGTCTCGCCTTCCTTGAGCCCATCAATGACCGCGATGAAGTCGCCGCGCTTCCCGCCGAGCCGCACGAACTGCTGGCGCAGCACCTTGGCGCCTTTCTTGTCGTCGTCAACGACGAAAACCGAATCTCCGTAAGGGGCGTAAAGTACGGCCGCGACGGGAACCGAGAGCACCTGCTGGGGGGCCGGAAGTTCGACCGCCGCGTTGATGAACATGCCGGGCCTGAGCTTTTCCCCAGGGTTTGCCGCCGTCGCCTGAACCTGGACGTTGCGGGTTTGCGCGTCGACCAGCGGGTTCACGGCCGTGACGCGCCCCTTTATCGCCAGACCGGGCAGGGCATCACTGGTCACACGCACCGGCAGGCCGGCGCGAAGCAGGGGCAGCTGTTGCTGGGGAAGGGTGAAATCGATGTAGACCGGATCGAGTGTTTGCAGCGTGACGATCGGGTCTCCTTCGCGGAGGATCTGTCCAAGGTTTACCTGCCGGATACCAATACGGCCGCTGAAGGGGGCACGGACCGTCTTTTTGTAGATTGTGGCCCGTATGGCGGCTGCCTGGGCAATGGCCAGCTCGTGGTTCGCGACGGCGGTGTCGTAGTCGGTCCGGGAGATGATCTGCTCCGCGGCCATTTTTTCATCGCGTTCGAGAATGATTTTGGTCAGCTTCACCTGGGCCATCGCGCCGGGGAGCAGGGCCTCCTCCGAACTGGTGTCCTGGCGGATCAGAACATCCCCCTTCTTCACTTTCGTTCCGGGCTCGAAGGCGATGGCCTCCACCTTCCCCACCAGCTCCGCGCCCACGGTGACTCCCTGTACCGCGGTCACTGAGCCGACCGCGGTCAGCTCAGTCTCCCATGATTCGGTCCTGGCAATTGCCGTTGTAACCGTTTCGGGCGGAGGAACGAACTTCTCACCCTGGTCGATCATAGCCCTGATCTGTAAGGCCTTGATGACTGACAGCGCGGCAATGATGACCACCATGCCCACAATGGCGAACAGGACGCGTTTCTTCATGGCTTATCGGCTCCTTTCCACCACGGCCCTCCAAGCGCATGGAAGAGGGCCGCCGTGTCGGAATACCGGGCTGCCTGCGCCTGAACAAGGTTTATGCGTGTTCGCAGGTATTGGCGGTCGGCATTGAATAAAGAGATATAACCGACCGCTCCGAGTTCGAATTGTCTTTGCGTGAGTTCGAGGGAGCGGCGCGCCGCCTCCGCGGCGTCGCTTTGCGCCTTCAGGGCTGCCGCGTCAAATTCAAGGGCGCGCAGAACATCAGCAACGCCCTGAAAGGCCAGCAGAACGGTCTCCTGATACACGGCCGCCGCCTGATCATACGCGGCTATTGCCGCGCGACGCCTCGCGTTAAGTTCTCCCCCGTGGAATATCGGCTGCGTCAACCCGGCGGCAATACTCCAGATATTCGTGCCGCTATCGAACAGGTCGCCGAGCTTAGTACTCTCGTAGCCGTAATTGCCGGTCAGCGTTACCTTCGGGTAAAGGTCCGCGGTTGCAACCCCTACCTGCGCGCTCGCCGCGTGAAGAAGCGCCTCTGATGCCATTATATCGGGCCTCTGGCGCACGAGTGAAGACGGAAGAGACACCGGAAGGTCCTTCGGCAATACAAACCCTTCAAGTTTGAACTCAGGCAGAGCAGCTTCCCCGGGGGCCGCGCCGCTGAGCACGGCCAATTGGTGGCGCGTCAGGGCAAGGTCCTTTTCAAGCGGTGGCAGCGTGGCGCGAGTCTCGGCCAGTTGGGTCTGCTGGGCCAGCACATCAGAGCGCGATACGCTCCCTATCTCAAATTGTCGTTCGACGAGTTGCAGTTCTTTTTCCTGTATGGACAGAATCTCCCGCACGGCGCGTATTTGCGCTCGCAGCGATGCCTCTTTCACCGCAGCCGTCACGATATTGGACGTCAGCGCGAGGTAAGTCCCCTGGAGTTGAAAACCCCGGTAGTCCGCCTCTGCCTGAAGTGCCTCCAATTCGCGCCGGAGGCCTCCGGAAATGTCGAGCGAATAAGAGACGCTTACCGAGGCGTTGTAGAGGTTGAAGACGCTGCCTGGGCCGCTCTGGCCGAAGGTTGAGGGCGAAAACTTCTGGCGCCCGGCTGACAGGAACGCGTCCACTTTCGGGAAGAGAGTTGCCCCGGCCTGGGCGTTCAGGTTTTCCTGCGCGCGGCGCAGGGCAGCCTTGGCTGAATCAAGGGTAGGGCTGCTCGCCAGTGCCTGACGGATTACCTCATTTAAGGCTTCAGAATGGAAAAGGCTCCACCACTCGGCGGGGATATCCTGTCCGAATTGAAAACGCTGCGCCTCTCCGCCCATGACAGGGGAAGCGACAGTCTGGGCAGGGAGCTCAGCCGGAGTATAAGTCTTCACGCCAGGGGCGTCAGGCCGGCGAAAATCAGGACCCGCGGAACAGGCTGACAAAACAACGCCCGTGACTAATAAGATGACCAGCGCCGGCAAACCGGCGTGCGGCAGGCGGCTGAATCGACCTTTCATCTGCCTCGACATGGGCTCCTTTTCCAGGCTTCGCATCCGCGTTCGATTTTATTCTTTTCCCGAATGCCGCAAAAAGGTAAACGGCGCCATTGTTCCCTGAAAGTCTATCAGAAAATGCGTATTCCGCATGAGTTTCCAACATCACGCCCGGAATCGTCTCCACGCCGAAACATTCCATCTGCCTCGGGGTATTCCATTTCCAGAGGGGGAACCGGCTCAGGGGACTATAGGTTGTTTTACTGTAGCGTTCTTTTTGTCGAGACGATCCGGATTTCCCGATGGAGTGGCGGATTAAGCTTCAAACCGGGGGCGCTATTAGGGCACTAGAAATCAAGGGGTCAGTCGAAGCTAACCCCTTGATTTATATGAAAAAGAATTGACTGGGGGCAGGGCAATAGTTATTTAAAACCGATTACTTTTCGAATCCCATTTAATTAATTTCGGACGTCCAGACCTTATCAGGCCCGTCAGCCGTAAAGCGCTGCTTAAGAAGGTTCTCGGCAACTGGAAGGTAATGTCTGGAGTTGGCATCGCCTTGAACCTCCGCCTGGTCTTTGCCATTATCCAGTTTACGCGCATGAGCCTGGCTATTCGGCTCTCCCCACACCGAAGGCCAGCGTCCCTCAGATTCATGGTAATGCGCGGGCCCCGTATGTCCCGTGAGACGGTGCGCTAACTTTTTCCGAGGGCTTTGGCTATTTCCCCGAAGGACTGCTCCTCTGTAAGCATGGTTGTCAAACCTCTTTCAGGTACATATTTTCTTTTTGAATCAGCCACTTAGGATAGCATCTTCTTTATTCCAGCTCTCCCAAGTGTTACTTTGCTATTGAACCGGCTTATGTTATCCTGACAACAGATAAAAAGCTTATTGGCTTCAATGGCGCTAACGCCGCTTTCCCAGAAACACGCCTGCGCCAAAATTGATATTTCAACCAAACATTTTTGAACCGTCGGGTTTCGCCTTGCTCAACCACAACTTACGATTACTGAAAAACGGAGATAAGCATGAGAACTAAACGTGCCTCCGCACAAAATAAACTGGACAACATGCCCAACTATCGCCGCCCTACGATTGCTATGAGAGTTAAACGCTGAAGGAGAAAAAATGAAACACACATACAGCGTCAAGATGCGCGCGGCGCTTTGTGCTGCCGTGGGAATTATTTGCTTTGCTTACGCTCCCGCGACGGCGGGCGAGAGACTGTGGCTTACCCTCTAACCTCGCCTATAACAACTGGGACGGGAAATGCAATAGCGCAACCGGCGGTAATTCCACGCCCGGCTACGATTACGAGGCCGAGCGTCGCGCTCGGGAAGCAGAGGCCGAACGCCTGCGCCAGGCCGAAGCGGAGCGCGTCGAGCGCGAGCGTCAGGCTGAAATAATAAAACGCCGAAAAGAAGCCGAGTTCATTCGCGGCCGCGACGCTGCGGCGAAGACGCTCAAGGGGTCGACTGGCTCGGCGATGGACCAGCTGAAAGGCCTCTCGGGCACGGACAGTTCCGGCCTCAAGGGCAGCGGATTCGACACTGGCAACACCGGTTTGAAAGAACTCAGGGGCAGCGATAGCGCTGGTCAAAAAGCTCTCTCGCAACCCGCGTCACACACCGACTCCTCTGTGGTGGATGCGCGCAATGTTCCGACGGGTTTGACGAAAGCTCTGGAAAACGCCATTGCCACCGCCTATGCATCCGCGCCGCCCGGCGTCAGCGACCGTGTCCGTAAAGGATTCCAGGCTGTCATGGAGCGCGATTGGAAAGTCGCCAAAGCCTGGTTTCAGGACGCACTCAAGCTCGACCCCGACAACGCGGGTCTCAAGCGCCTTGTAGCCCTTGCCGATACTTCGCAGCAACCCAACAAGCTATCCGCCACAGTGGATGAGCGTAATGAGCCTGCCGGCCTCGGCGGCAAATCGGATATGAACGGATCGAGCGCGCTGCCGAACAAAACAAAACCCGCGCAGACGACCGGAACGCAGCTGCAGCTGCCAGATTCGAACGATATTTATTTCCTGTTTCCGGGGCTGACGATCGATCCGAACCTGCAACTGCCCGATCCGGACGATATTTATTTTCTATTTCCGGGATTGAAAGCGATAAGAGACAAGGAAGCGCCAGTCTTTAAAGCGCTCCCGGATGGAAGGGTCTTACAATTGCCTACGGACTCCGATATGGAACTTCTGTTCGACCACGACCCATACCCGCCCGCGAAGAAATCCGGGAAGGCCAAATAACCGAGTGAAGGACGACAAACCGTGAAAAATATCGGCAAGCTGATTATTTTCGTCATCACATTTTTGGCTCTGGCCTCAAACTCCTATGCCCAATCCCCGCGTGAGCAACTGAACCAGATGGTCGAGCTGTTGCAGAAGACCCCTGGCGACAACGCGCTGCGCGAAAAAATCATCAGGCTCGCCGCAGAGGCGATTCCGGAGGAGGCTGAGCGGCGGATGGCACGAGGTGAGGCAGCGTTCGAGCGGGCGAAAGATCAGACAGATTACGCTAACGCCGTCCGCGAATTCCAGGCCGCTGCGACCGCGGCGCCCTGGTTAGCCATTTCCTATTTTAATCTCGGGGTGACCGAGGAAAAGGCCGACCATCCGAAAGAGGCGATGGAAAACTTTCGCTGGTACTTGCTGGCGGCGCCAAACGCGAATGATGCGGCGGATGTCAGGAAGCGCCTGTTTAAACTGGAGTATGCAGCAGAGCAAAACTCCAGGCAAGCCGCAATCAGAGCGCAGGAACAGCGCGTCAGTGAGGTTTGGCGATATACGCATGCATTGAGTGATGGAGTTCCTCGTTTGCAAATACTTCACGTACGACAGGCCCCGGATGGCAAATGGAATCTTTTACACGATTTTTATATTGACAATAAACAGGTCTTAAAAGAAGCACCATACGGCGCGCGTGATCTATCTTTCGTGGATGGCGAGCTGCGTTTCAAGATCGTCGAAGAGACTATGACTGGCGGGGTTTGCGGAACCTACGACGTGAGGGGCACTGTTTCTGCTGACGGCAATACTCTGAATCTCGCCTATACGCTAATGCCCTTCGCGTCTGAGCGGCCTAACGAGGACTGTCCTCTCAAGAGCAGCTATGGGTCTTTTGTTCGTACATTTAAAAGATAGTCAGGAGTACGAGTAGCCTGGGTAGAGCGAAGCGAAACCAGGGGAAACCGATAACTGAATGATGGAGAACGAACCATGAAAACTACCGGCAAGCTGATTATTTTCCTCATCACATTCCTGGCTCTGGCCGCAAGCGCCTGCGCCCAATCACCGCATGAGCAACTGAACCAGATGGTCGAGCAGTTGCAGAAAACGCCAACCGACAACGCGCAGCGCGAAAAGATCATCAGGTTCGCCGCAGGGATCAATCCGGCGCCGGCGATACCAGAGGAGGCGCGACGCGCTTTCGTGCGTGGCAACGCAACGATGAGCGAAGCGAAGATGCCAGAGGAATACGCGCGTGCAGTACAGCTCTACACAGAGGCGTTGTTAATCGCTCCCTGGTGGAGCGATCCATATTTTAATTTGGCCAAGGCGCACGAGTTGCGCAAGGAATACGATTCCGCTATTCTCGGATTGCGTTTTTTCTTGCTCACAGGGATTGCTGGCAGCGACGCGCGACAAGCCCAGGATCAGATTTATGTATTGGAGGAGAAGCGCGACCGGCAGGCAAAAGCCGATGAAACAAGAAGGCGCGAAGAAGCGCAAAAATTACAGCGGCAAACGTGGGCGAAGGACCTCTCGCGATGGATGACGGAAAATTATGGAAGATCGCTGTTAAGCAAGGTCCAACATTGCTTTTATTGTACTGATGAGGATGCCAGAGGGGCGAATTGGACATACGCCGAAGCAATGCTTCCGCCAGACTATAATAAACTCAGCAAGGACTGGTTACGCTTGGGTAAGAAGCTTTCGTTCAGGACAGCTGGGCAGGCCAATGACGAAATCGTCTTTTCTGGAGTTGCCCACAACGGCGTCATGGTTACTGATTTTTGCGGCACTGTGAATGGCCCCCGGCAGGAAGACATCAACTGGAAGCAGTGTAACAACGAATATAAATCCTGGAATGGTACGGCTGCTTCCGCCGTATTCACGACAAGCAGTGACGGCAAGCCAATGGTGAAGATAAAAGGCAATTGCCAACCCGATGGCCATTGCTCGCACGCCAATCTCATGCTTGAGTGATAATGCATCCCACTTATTGAATGATGGAGACACCATGAAAATTACCAGAAAGCTGATCTTATTCGTCTTCGCATTGTTTGCTCTGGCCGCGAGCGCCTACGCCCAATCACCGCATGAGCAATTTAACCAGATGGTCGAGCAGTTGCAGAAGGACCCGTGGAATACCACGATACGCGAAAAGATCATCAAGACCGCCACGACGCTTGAGCCCGCGCCGGAGATTCCAGAGGAGGCGCGCCGCTCTTTCATCATCGGCGAGGCATTGTTCAAGCAGGCAAAAAGCCTTAGGCCTGCTTATGAAGCGGCCAACGCCTTCCGGACAGCTGCAACAGCGG
>JACPGA010000099.1 GCA_016182705.1 Deltaproteobacteria bacterium | reverse complement strand
CTGAGGGCCAGGTCATAGCCGTCCTTTCATAAAAAACGGCCCGCGAAATTGCGGGTCTCTATGGAGAAACCAGCCTTGAGCGAAAATCCGGGTCCGGCCCGGACAAGGCGGGATATGCCGGGAAAAGCCTACCCCAGATGATCAAGATAAGGTCAGCTCTTAATTACCTCGTAATCGGCATCATGATATTCATGACTGCCATCGCGGCGGTTTTCATCTATTTCAGCCTCAATCTCAAAGGCAAGATAACCCTGAGGACCGTCCAGCAGACCGAGTTCGCCTCAGACCTCCTGGCCCGCGCGGCAACCGACATAATGAAGGACGGCCACGGCAAGGGCAGGTATTTCGACCTTCTTGAGTTCGGGGAGGTCATCGGGGTCGAGGAGCTCGGCATATTCAAGCTGGACGGCCGCGAGGCCCTGACTCTTGAGCCCATGGCGATGAACACCGGCGGCAGGATCATTCAGCCCGCCGAGGCTGGCGCGTTCATCAATTCCATCGAGTCCATGAACCCGGCAGGTTCTTTCGATGAAGTGAAAGACACCTATACCAGGTACATGCCCCTGAAGGCCGAGGGAGCGTGCCTGAGGTGCCATGTGACCGAAGGGCAGGTCCTCGGGGTACTGAAGCTCAGGCTTTCCACTTCAAGCGATTTCGAGCTTCTCGGGTACATGCAGAAGCTTATCTGGGTCATGGGGCTCATAGTGCTCCTGCCTGTCGGCGGCCTTCTTGTGGCAGGCGCGGTTATAAAAGAGAAAAACAGGCTCTTCTTCCAGCTCAAGGAGAGCAAGGAAGAGCTGGAAAAGACCTACGACGAGCTTAATAACACCAAGTACTACACGCAGTTGATACTCGACAACTCCAGGGTCATCATCGTCACCACCGACACGCGCGGGTCGATAGTCGAGTTCAACAGGGAGGCTGAGACGCTCCTGGAGTACTCCAAGCGGGCAAGGACGTCCTCATGCTCTACGACAACCCAAGGCAGCGCACGGACATGATGAGGAGCGCAGGCGCGTCGGACAGTGATGTCTGGGAGGTAAGGAACAGGGAAGTCAGGTTCAAGTCCAAGTCCGGCAAGGTCATCCACGTCATACTCACACTCTCGACGATGGTGAATGAGGAAGGCAGGATAATAGGCACCGTCGGCGTCGGAAAGGACATATCCGAGCAGAAGATGCTCCAGTTCAAGCTGGCGCAGTCGGAGAAGCTCGCCGGTATCGGCACCCTGGCAACCGGCATAGCTCACGAGATAAACAACCCGCTCGCCGGCATACTCGGCATGGCCGAGGCCATAAGGGACGAGGACGACATGGGTCTCATAAAGTCCTATACCGACGACATAATCCAGTATTCCGAGAACGCGAGAAAGATAGTCCGGGAGTTGTCCAATTATTCGAGGTCGGCCCACAATGTGGGGGAGGCGAAAGTAGACCTGGCGGATGTGATCGACAACTCGCTCAAGATGGCGAGGCATTCGGCAGTGTTCAACGACATACAGCTCGTAAGCGATCTTGAGAGGGGCCTGGTCATCAGCGCCAACCCCGTCGAGGCGCAGCAGGTCTTCGTAAACCTTATCGTAAACGCGGTACACGCCATGGGAGAGCGCGGCACGCTTACGCTCAGGTGCTGGAGCGAGGACGGGTTTGTGAAGGCGATGGTCAGGGACACGGGCAGCGGCATACCCGAGAAGAACCTGAACCAGATATTCGACCCGTTCTTCACGACCAAGCCAGTCGGCATGGGCACCGGGCTCGGGCTTTATGTCGTATACAAGATAATCACGAAGTACGGCGGCAATATCGAGGTGGAAAGCCTGGTAGGCCAGGGCACGGCCTTCCTGCTGAGGTTCCCGCCTGCTGAAGACGAAGTATACTGACAGTTCAATATTATCAATGTTTCATTAAAGGAGAGCTTTCGTGAAGACCCGTCTCAAATCGTTTTTTTTCTTCATTCTTTTTTTTTCATTTGCCTGCTTGCCGCCGGTTTTTGCCCAGGATGGGGCAGGGGGGGGCATTGAGCGCGAGCTTGAAAGGCTCAGGCTTGAAAACGAGGAAATAAGGGAGCGCCTGGACGCGGTAGAGCTCGACAGCGAAGAGACAAAGCACAACTTCGGCAGCCTCTCGAGGTTCGTGGAGGTGAGCGGGTACGCCGACGCCGAATATTATTTTACGGACAACGACAGCGAGAACAACCGTTTCAGGATCCATCACCTGAGCCTGTTTTTCCTCAAGAACATACAGAAGGAATGGAAGCTTTTCACCGAGATAGAGTACGAAGATGCTCCCTTGATAGAGTCGACGCACACGGCTGACGAGCCGGACACTGTTCAGGGCAAGCTCTTTGTCGAGCAGATGTATATCGAATACCACCCTGACCTTGCCTGGGACGTGCGCTTCGGAAGGTTTCTGACCCCGGCAGGCATATGGAACATATACCATTACCCGCCCTACGTGCCGACGCAAGAAAGGCCCATCATGGTGAGAAAGATATTCCCCCAGGTCTCGGACGGCATACAGGCCAGGTATTCCCACAGTTTCGGGGGCCCTGTCCTGGATACTCACCTGTATGCGGCTAACGGCGCTGGCAACCCCGGACGCCTTGACAGGAACGAGAACAAGGCAATAGGCGCGAGGGTCAACCTTGAATACGGGCCCTGGTGGGCAGGCGCGTCGCTGTATGGGGAAAGGGACAATGCCGGCATAAAGAGGTCGGCATGGGGGCTGCACCTGCTCGCGAACTACTCGCCATTCAAGTTC
>JACPGA010000098.1:8888-15975 GCA_016182705.1 Deltaproteobacteria bacterium | reverse complement strand
CATAATGATGGGTTACTGGGGAAAGCCTGAGGAGACCGGGGCCGTGCTCAGAAGCGGCAGGCTCCACACAGGCGACATGGCCACAGTGGACGAAGACGGCTACATCTACATAATGAGCCGCAGGACCGAGATGATAAAAAGCGGCGCCCACAGGATAGCCCCGAGGGAGATAGAAGAAGTCCTGCTCAAGAATCCGAGCGTCTTCTAGGCCGCCGTGGTGGGCCGCGATGACGGCATACTGGGCGAGGCCATCTGCGCTTTCATAGTTCTGAAAGACGGCCTTGACGCGACCGCCACCGAGCTGCAGCGCCTCTGCCATGAGAACCTGCCGCCGTACAAGGTCCCAAGGGATATAAAATTCATAAAAGCGCTTCCGAAAACCGAGAACATGAAAATAAAAAGAAGCGAGCTTAAAAAACTAATTGAAACGCAAGCCGAGGTAAACTGATGAAGATCTGTACGAAGTGCATACTCCCGGAGACATTCCCCGGGGTAAAGTTCGATGAAAATGGCGTCTGCAGCCATTGCAGGGATTTCAAGGGAATCGAGGCGTTGAATGAGCAGAAAAAAGAATATGAGCAGAAGTTCCTCGATATCGTGGAACAGGCCCGCGACAGGGGCTCATACGACTGCATGATAGCGTACAGCGGCGGCAAGGACTCCACCTACACTCTCAAGGTCCTGAAAGAGCGCTACAACCTGCGCATACTCGCCTTCACCATAGACAATGGCTTCATCTCTGAGCGGGCTTTCAGAAATATGTGCTCGGTCTGCGAGAACCTCGGGGTTGACCATCTCGTTTTCCGCCCGAGATTCGACCTCATGAAAAACATCTTCCTCAAGGCCTCCGAGAACGACATCTACTCAAAAAAGACCCTTGAGAGAGCGAGCACTATCTGCACCTCTTGCATCGGCATTGTGAAGTTCGTGACCTTGAAGACCGCTCTTGAGAAAAACGTTCCGCTTATCGCCTATGGCTGGTCGCCGGGGCAGGCCCCGGTAAACTCTTCGGTCATGAAGGTCAATCCACAGCTCATCAGGGCGACCCAGTCTGTCACGCAGGGGCCCCTTTCAAAGCTTGTCGGCAATGACGTCAACGCGTACTTCCTTACCGATGAACACTTCGCCATGACAGAGCGCTTCCCGTATAACGTCCACCCGCTTGCTTTCCTCGACTACAACGAGGACAGGATAAAAGAGGAGATAGGACAGATAGGCTGGGAAGAGCCGGTTGATACGGATTCCAACTCGACCAACTGCCTCCTGAACGCATACGCTAACGACGTGCATATCAAAAGATTCGGCTTCCATCCTTACGTGTGGGAGATTGCGAACATGGTACGCACAGGCGTCATGGGCAGGGAGGAAGGATACGACAAAATCTACGGGGAACAGCCCGGCGGCCTTCTGGATGAAGCCCACAGGCGTCTCGGGATAAAAGGATAGCTCTTGCATGCTCGTTCAGAATTTTCTGGAGGAGAGCGCGACAAGGCGCCCTGACAAGACAGCCCTGATCGCAGGCGCCGAGAGGTATTCCTACGCCGAGGTCAACGCGATGGCAGACAGGATCAGCCACGCGCTCGTTACAGGCGGCCTTCAGAAGGGCGACAGGGCGGTGATCTTTCTCGATAATTCCCTTGCCGCCGTAGCGGCGCTTTTCGGAGTGCTCAAGGCGGGCGGGGTTTTCGTGATGCTCAACCCTTCCGTCAAGGCTGAAAAACTCTCCTACGTATTGAACAACTGCCGGGCCTCTGTACTCATCGGCCCGGCATCGGGATACGGCATCATAAGCGAGGCCGCTTCAAGCTCCCCTCACCTCAGAAACATTTTCCTCTCAGGAAAAATGGACGCGGCCCTCCCTGGAAAAGCCGCGGCCTCCCTTGATGAAATTATAAGCTCGGCGGCGACGCCCGGGACGCCCTGCAGGTCGATAGACGCGGACCTGGCGACCATAATCTATACATCGGGTTCGACAGGCAGCCCCAAGGGCGTGATGATGGCCCATTACAACATGACAGCGGCTGCGGACTCGATAACAACATACCTCGAGAACACGGAAGAGGACATAATCCTCAACACCCTGCCCATATCCTTTGACTACGGCCTCTACCAGGTATTGATGGCCTTCAAAATGGGCGCGACCGTTATACTGGAGAAGTCCTTTCTCTATCCTTACAAGACCATCGAGACCATGCTCAAGGAGAATGTCACAGGTTTTCCCATAGTGCCGACAATGTCCGCCATTCTCATGCAGATGGAAGACATCGGGAAAAAGAGCTTCTCGCGGCTGCGCTATATTACCAACACGGCGGCAGCTCTGCCTATAAGCCATATTCAGAAGCTGCGCGAATTCTTCCCGACGGCTGCCCTCTATTCGATGTACGGGCTTACGGAATGCAAGCGCGTGTCATATCTGCCCCCGGACCAGCTTGACAAGAGACCCGGTTCGGTCGGCAGGGGCATGCCCAATACGGAAGTTTATATTGTCGGGGAGGACGAAAAGCGCGTGGCCCCCGGAGTCGTCGGGGAACTCGTGGTGCGCGGGCGCAACGTCATGCGAGGCTACTGGGAGATGCCCGGGGAGACCGCGAAAAAACTGAGGCCCGGCACATACCCGGGCGAGCTGATACTTTACACCGGAGACCTGTTCAAGTCGGACGACGAGGGCTATCTCTATTTCGTGGGGCGCAGGGACGAGATCATCAAGAGCAGGGGCGAGAAGGTATCTCCCAGGGAGATAGAAAACGTGCTGTGCTCCATGCAGGGAGTGGCTGAAGCGGCTGTGGTCGGCGTGCCAGACCCGGTGCTCGGGGAAGCTGTAAAGGCCGTTATCGTAAAAAGGCCGGGCGTCCAGATAACCGAAAAAGACGTGCGCAGCTTCTGCTCGAAACGCCTGGAAGATCACATGGTCCCGAAAGTAGTGGAATTCGCGGCCGGGCTCCCGAAGAGCGAGAACGGCAAGATAAAAAAGACCTGTTTGACCGAAAGCTTCCGGAGCCTGTAACCAATGACGTCCAGAAAATCTGAACAGACAACTGGAACGGCGACCCAGGCCGGAGTTGCCAGTAATACGGTTTCCATTGCCCTTATGGGAGTGATCCTGCTCCTGTTTGCCGCCATTTACGCCGGGCCCTTCAGCGCGATGGCGCAGATGTGGTGGGGGAGCGACGATTACACGCACGGCTTTCTGGTCCCGCTCATATCCCTGTACATCGTCTGGCGCGCCGGGGCTGAGCTTATCGAGACCCCCGCTTCCACTGCCTTGAAATCAGGGGCGCTGGTAATGGCGCTCTCCGGGGCCATGCTCGTGGCCGGCAAAGCCGGAAGCGTTGTCGTGCTCGAGGAACTTTCCATCCCGCTCATGATAGCCGGGCTGGTGCTCGTTCTCGCGGGGCCGCTTTTTTTGAAGGCGCTCTGGTTTCCGATAGCTTACCTTCTGTTCATGATCAAGCTTTTCGGCGAAGGCTCGGAAAAGTTCCATTGGCCGTTCCAGCTCCTTGCAGCTGACATCGGAGTCTGGGCCATTCAAACCCTCGGCATACCCGCCTATAAAGAGGCGCAATTTATCCAGCTGCCGAATATCACGCTGGAGGTGGCCTCGGCTTGCAGCGGCCTCAGGTTCCTCGTCTCGATAATCGCCATAGGCGTCCCTCTCGCATGGCTCACCCAGAGGTCATGGCCAAGGCGCATCGGGCTTGTGGCTTTCGCCGTCCTCATAGCTATCCTGGCAAACGGCGCGAGAGTTGCCCTGATAGGGGTGTGGGCCTTTTACGGCGGCAAGGTCGTGCACGGGCCGATGCACGTCCTGCAGGGCATGTTTGTCGCGTGGATAGGCTTTATCGCGCTTTTCGCCGGCGTATGGTTCCTCTCCCGCAAGGACGGCGAACCCGACAGGGGCGCGCAATTGAAGCCAGCCGCGCTGGCATGCGGGCTCCTTCGCAAGATATCATCGACCAGGAAGTCGGCTGCGGCCCTCATAACGGCCTCAGTCCTGCTCGCGGCCACGGCTGTTTTTTATTTTTCATATAAAGCCGCTCCGGCCCCGCTTTCCGAGCCCCTGTCCAGCCTCCCTTCAAGGCTCGGGGACTGGACAGCCACAGACGAGGCAGCCGATGATTATCTCAAGGCCACTGGAGGCTCTGACGAGTTCTCCCGGATATACAGGAAAGACGGCACGGCCTTCAGGGTCTACGTAAGCTATTATGACGAGCAGGCACAGGGCCGCGAGATGGTGAACTACCGCAACAGCTGGACGCTGCACAGGAGCGAGCGGCCCGTAAGGGTCGTAACCGAAACCGGCGTGTCGGAAGTGAACGTGGCGCTCCTTAAACGAGACAACGAGAAAAGGTTTGCGATGTTCTGGTACCAGATGGACGGGCGCACGTTCACCGACAGGATGAAAGTGAAGCTGTGGACCATCTGGAAGGCAATCGCGCAAAGGCGCACGAACGGGGCTGTCGTCATCCTTTCAGCCCCGGACCCGGCGGAGGGCGGCGTGGCCCTTCTTGAAAAAGAGGCGGCCGACCTTGCGGGCCGTCTCATACCTGCGGCGGCGGAACTTGTTAACGCTAAAACAGAGACGGAGAGCAGATGATAGGCGGGATAATTTCAAAATTCAGGAAAAGTTCAAAACTCAGGAAATACAACAGGTTTACCATAGCCGAATACTTCAGGGAGCAGGGCGCTCAGATCGGCGAGGGCTGCAGCATAATACCAAGGCAGCTCGGCACTGAACCGTATCTCGTCAAGATAGGGAATCGTGTTACAATAGCCGCGGGCGTAGTCTTCATAACCCATGACGGAGGGTGCTGGATATTCAGGGAAGAGGTGCCGGACCTTCAGGTATTCGGGCCCATAATCATCGAGGACAACTGCGTAGTCGGGCAGAACGCCATACTCTTTCCCAACATACGCATCGGGAAAAACTCGATAGTGGGCGCGGGCTCGGTCGTAATAAACGACGTGCCTCCTGACACGATAGTCATGGGCGTTCCGGCCCGCCCTTTCGGCTCCATCGCTAAGTACAAGGAGAAGTGCCTTGAAAGGTGGGCCGCGCAAAAGCCCCCTGAAGTAGTATTGGAGCCTGGAGAAACATGGTGGAACTCGCCGAACGCCGGACAGCACAGGCAGAAACTCAAAAAACACCTGCTTAAGTTATACAAGGATGAATTGGGGAGGTAGCGTCATGAAATTCTCGATATATCAGATAAGCCCGCTCCTGATGCTTCTGGCCGCTTCAACGGCATTGATGATACTCGGGACGGCAAGCCCGGTATTCGCTGAAAAAAATAAGACAAGGGTCCTGCTGCTCGGCGCCTCTGTCGGCCAGGAATGGGAAGTAGAAGGCATCCCGAAACGCCTCGGCGACAGCCGTTTCCAGTTCGAAGCCGTCCAGGCCTGGCAGTTCGACAAGACAGCGGCTCTTGAAGAGGCTCTTATGCGGCCCAAGAGGAAATTCAAGCCGACAAAGACGTACCTCAAGGGTTTTTTCGAGCCTTCGCCGCTGCCGCCTGACGCGATAGTGATAAAAGAGTGCGCGGCCTACTTTCCGGGCGAGATGGCCCGGTACAAGTCGCTCATTCCAAAATGGGTCGCCTCGATCAAGGCCAGCGGGAAAAAACCTGCCCTTGCCACCGTGGTCCCGGTTACCAGCGAGCATGCCATACGCAAGCCCGGCAGGATAGAAGCGATAAGAGAATTCAACGACTGGATAAAAGAGTACGCGGCAGCTGAAAAACTGCCGCTCGTTGACCTGGAGGCTGCCTTGAGGAAGGACGCGAAGGGCCGGTTTCTGAAAGCCGAGTACACCAGCGGCGACGGGCTGCACCTTAACAGGAAAGCCTACGACGTGCTCGACAGACTGCTCCTGGACGCCTCAGCTGAAATAACCGGAACGGAAGGACGCTGAAAATCCGTGCCGCTTAAGGTCTTCAAGGAAATTCTTTACAGCTGGATATCAAATCAGCGGCTGCTCGATTTTTCGAGAAGCTGTCTTTTCGGCAAAACTCTCGTCCTCATGTACCATGAGGTCGCGGAAGACCGCGACTCCATCGAGGCATGGACGGTAGTAAGAAAATCGGACTTCGTCAGCCAGATGGAGTACCTGGCTGCCAACTTCGAGGTGGTAAGCCTGCGGGACGCGCTCTCCGGAAAAGTCGGCAGGTCTGATAAGCCCCTGGCCGTCGTCACGTTTGACGATGGCTACGCCGGCAACAAGAGGACGATGCTGCCGGTCGCAAACGCGATGGGACTGCCGGTTACCATTTTCATCGCTACCGGCGCAGTGGCAAACGGCGGGTTGTACTGGTATGACCGCATAATAAACGCGACGCAGGGCCATGGTCCCGTGAAACTCGACCTGAACGCTCAAGCTCTCGGCGCGTTCGCGATAAACAGGACAAGCGGAGCCGAAAACTGGGCCGAGATAGAAAGAATGCTGCGCGCGCTCAAGACGCTTGAGCCAGCGAAGAGGACGTCGGCTGTCGAGAATGTGCTGAACGCGCTTGAAGCCGCGCCGAAGGGCCCGCGCTACGCGCTCGAGCACCTGAGCGCGGATGACATACGCGAGATGGCGGAAAACGGGCTTGTGACCTTCGGGGCTCATTCGCACTGCCACAGCCTGCTGCCGCAGCTCGCCGATGACGAGATGCGCGAGAGCGTGCTGACCTCCAGAAGTCTCCTGGAGGAGTGGACCGGCGCGAAAGTCGAGTACTTCGCCTACCCCAGCGGCGCTTATGACGTAAGAGCGATAGAGGTCCTGAAGGACAACGGGTTCAGGTGCGGCCTTACAACGAAGTGCAAGCCCTGGGAGCATGAGTCATTTTTCGAGATCCCGCGCATCGGGGTCGGAAGATACGACTGCCTTGACCTTTTCAAGATCAAGGTCTCGAACGCTCTCAATCTTTTCAAGGCCGGTTAGAATGGAGATCCGGGTCCTGAAAACGCAAGACCTGAAAATCGCGGGAGCTGACTGGGACGCGCTGCTCCTCAGCGGCAGTCTGCCTTCTCCCTTTTGCTCGCTGGATTTCATACTGCCATGGCTTGAGCGCTATGCGGACGAATACGACCCAGTAGTCCTCGGTATCTT
>JACPGA010000098.1:0-8871 GCA_016182705.1 Deltaproteobacteria bacterium | reverse complement strand
TTCATGCCGCTTGCCATGGGCAAAGGCGGTTTTCTCGGCGGCCGCGTCCTGACATTCTGCGCGAGCAGCGAGCTTTACTCAGACCACCTGGACATGATCTCCAGCAGGCAGGACTCTCTCGCCTGCCTGGAAACGCTCTGGGATTTTCTTAAAGGCGATGGCCTCTCATGGGAGTCGCTCGTTATATCGACAGTCTCCTCTGAAAGCGCGCTATTCAGACACGCGTCTGATTTTGAGGAGATGGCGTGGGAAGTACGGGAGAAGTCGGCCGCGCCTTACATAGATCTTTCAGCCGGCTTTGACGCGTATATGTCCGCCTTCAACGGCAAGCACAGGTATACGCTGAAAAAGAAAGCCAGAAGGCTTTCGGAGCAGGGATTTTCCTATGCTGCCTGCGCTCCCGGCGAGATCGAAGCCGGGGTCGCCGGGCTTTTCGAGCTTCACAGGCTGAGGGCCGTGAGCAAGGGAATTGACAGCACATTCAACGGAGAGAAGCTGCTTTCGCTGCACAAGGCCGCTTCCATGTCATTGAGCGGCAAGGGGCGCCTCTGGTTGAGGTTTCTCCAAAGGGACGGCACGAAGATCGCAGCGTTCTACGGCTTCGAGCTCGGAGGCAGGCTTTTTTACTATCAATTCGGCATCGACCCGCATTGGGAGCCCTGGAGCCCCGGAACTGTTCTCATGTACAATGTCATCGAGGAGGCCTTCTCAAAAGGCCTTCACGAATTCGATTTCCTTCGCGGCGATGAGGCCTACAAGAGCGATTGGGCAAACAAAAGACGCACACTCTATTCAATGAAGTCCTACAGGAAAAGCATCCGCGGGAACTTGTCCCGGACAGCCTTCAGATCAATGGACTTCCTTAAAAAGAATGTCCGCAGTCTCATGAGCTGACTCATGCGGGTATTGCAGCTTATAAGCAGCCGCGGTTTTTTCGGGGCGGAAAACGTCGTTGTGGAGCTGGCCGCGTCCCTTGCCTCTGGCGGAGACGACGTTATTGTCGGGGCGTTCAGCAACCGGCATGCGGGAAAAGAAGGCTCCTCCGAGGTCCTTGAACGGGCAAAGGCAATGGGCCTGAAGACCGAACTGTTCGAGTGCTCCGGGAGATTCGACCTTGGTACGATAAAAGCGGTGCGCCGTTTCATCGAAAAAAACGGTATCGAAGTCATTCACTCGCATGGGTATAAATCCAATATCTACGCGTACCTCGCTAACAGAAGGCCTGGGAAGAAGCTTGTCACGACCTGCCACAACTGGATAAACGCGAGCAGCAAGATGAGCTTTTACACCAGGCTCGATAAATTTTTTCTAAGGCGTTTCGACGCTATAGCCGCTGTTTCAGACGCGGTGAAAGACGAGCTTCTGGCCGCTGGCATCGACCCCCGGAAAACAGTGGTCATAGGAAATGGCATAAGCCTGGAAAAGTTCAGGCAGCCCTCTGCCGATAAAGAGGATGTAAGGGCGGCGCTCGGCATACCGCCGAATGTTTTTGTGGCAGGCACAGTAGGGCGCATGTCTCCTGAAAAGGGCTACGATATACTTCTTCAGGCGGCCCGCGAGGTATTGAAGAAAAAAGAGAACTGTTTTTTTCTCTTTGTCGGAGACGGGCCTCAGAAGCAGGCCCTTGAGGAACAAAGCCGCTCTCTGGGCATTGGGGGCCGTGTCATCTTCGCCGGAAAGCGCTCTGACATACCTGAGATGCTCTCGGCAATGGACTTGTTTGTCATGTCGTCTCACACTGAAGGGCAGCCCATGGCCCTGCTCGAAGCGATGGCCGCAGGCAAGCCGGTCGTGTCAACATCGGTTGGAGACGTGCCCAAGATACTGGATAAGGGAAAGGCGGGGCTTCTCGCGCCGCCCGCCGACAGCCTGGGACTGGCTGCGGCCATACTGCGCGTTTTAGACGATCCGGCTCTTGCCGGAAGGCTCGCCGCGTCGGCGCTGAGGAATGTGGAAGAGAACTATTCATCAAAGAAGATGGCGGCCGAATACAGGGACTGCTACAAAGGAAATTGATCATGGCTGAAATAGTATTCTGGGCATCTGTTTTTCTGATATTTTACACGTACGCGGGATACTCGCTTCTTGTGATAGCGCTATCGCGCTTTTTCAACAACGTGGTCCGGAAAAAAGACATCACCCCGAAGGTGACCTTTCTCATAACCGCGTATAACGAAGAAAAGAACATAGCCCAGAAGCTCGAGAACACGCTCTCCCTCGATTACCCCAAGGGCAAACTCGAGATACTCGTCGCCTCTGACGGCTCGACAGACCGCACAGACGAGATCGTAAAGAGCTTCGCGAGCAGAGGGGTGCGCCTGCTGCGCGTCGAAGGCAGGGTAGGCAAGACCGGGACGCAGAACAAGGCCGTGGCCGCCGCGACCGGAGAGATAATCATCTTTTCGGACGCCACGACTACATACGAAAAAAACAATATAAGAAACCTTGTCAGGAACTACGCTGACCCGGAAGTCGGGGCGGCAAGCGGCAGGTACGAATATTTCAATCCCACCGGCGCGGCCATAGGCACGGGAAACATCCTCTTCTGGAAATACGAGAATCTCATTAAAAGCTCCCAGACCAGGATAAAGACCATCTCGGGCTGCTGCGGCTGCATCTACTCGGTGAGAAAAAAGGCCTACGAGCCTCTGCCGTCTGACATCATAAGCGACCTGTGCGAACCGCTCAAAATCCTCGAAAAGGGCTACAGGATCGTCTTCGAACCTGAGGCCGTCGCTTACGAGGAGACGACCGAAAAGGCTGGCGAAGAGTTCAAGATGAGGATCCGCGTCATATCGAGGGGCATGAGGGGGCTTTTCTACATGAAAAAGCTTTTCAACCCGTTAAGGTTCCCTTTTGTCGCGTTCCAGCTGTTTTCTCACAAGGTCCTCCGGTGGATGGTTCCGTTTTTCATGATCGGCATCCTCGCGTCAAACCTGTTCCTCCTCGAAGGATGGTTCTACAGGATCACCATGGCGCTGCAGGCCATATTCTACGGCATGGCGGTCGTCGCGTGGGCCGGTGAGAAAGCGAACCTCAAGCTCAGAGTCTTTTCCATACCGCTTTATTTTTCAACAGTGAACATTGCTTCTCTGGTATCGCTCTATAAAACATTGAAAGGCTTCAAGGCAGTCACATGGGAAACGGTGCGCAAATGAAAAAGCTGAATATCCTGTTCATAACGCAGGAAGACCCTTTTTACGTCAGGCTCTTTTTTGAGGAGTTCTTCAAAAACTACCCTCACCCCGGGGATATAAAAGGGGTGGTAATAGCCCCGACGATGGGCAAGAAAAGCGCCGGGAAGCTTATGAAGCAGATGTACGACTTCTACGGGCCGCTTGATTTCCTGAGGGTCGGCTCGAAGTACGCTTACTACCGTTTTTGTGATACCATATCGAAGAACCTGCCGCTCAAGAGCTTTTACTCGATAGCGCAGGTATGCAGGAAATACGGCGTGACGGTGATGCACCGCGCCAGGGTAAACTCGGATGATTTCCTTTCCGAGCTGCGCCGCATGGACATCGACCTCGTGATATCGGTAGCCGCCCCGCAGATATTCAAGGAGAAGCTGATAAAGCTTCCCAGCCGGGGCTGTATAAACATACACAATTCGCCTCTTCCCAAATACAGGGGCATGCTCCCGAACTTCTGGCAGATGTTCAACGGTGAAAAATCCGTGGGCACGACCATACATTTCATAAACGCCGGAATAGACGACGGAGACATACTCTTCCAGAAACAGACGCCTATAGAGCCTGGTGAAAGCCTCGACTCCCTGATAAAAAGGACCAAGAAGCTTGGGGCCCTTTTTATGATCGACGCTGTACTGAGCCTCAAAAAGGGGCCGGTGAAGCCGCTTCCGAACCGCAAGGACGAGGCGACTTATTTCACCTTCCCCACGAAAGAGGAGGCAAAGGAGTTCCGGAGGAGAGGCTACAGGCTTTTATGAGGAACGCCCTTTCCTTCGACATAGAGGACTGGTTCCAGGTCGAGAACATGAAGGGCGCTATTGCGTTCAGGGACTGGGACAAGCTGGAACTCAGGGTCGCCAGAAATACCGAACGCATCCTGAGTATCCTGAAAGACAACGACACCCGCGCGACCTTTTTCATACTCGGATGGATCGCTGAAAGATGCCCCGCCCTCGTGCAGGAGATTGCCGGCGCGGGCCACGAGCTGGCATCCCACGGCTACGGCCACGACCTGGTCTACAGCCTCACTCCCGGCGAGTTCAGGGAGGATATCAGAAAGTCCAAAGAGATCATAGAAGGCCTGGCCAACAGGAAGGTTTACGGATACAGGGCGCCGAGCTTCTCCATCACCAAAGACTCGCTCTGGGCACTGGACATACTCAAGGAAGAAGGCTTCGTATACGATTCGAGCATTTTTCCGGTGAGCTTCCATGACAGGTACGGGTTCGGGAAGTGCGAAAGTGCGCCGTTCAAATGGCCCAACGGGCTGATAGAAGTCCCTCTTACGGTTTACAGGATACGGAACATGACTTTACCCCTTGCCGGAGGCGGGTACTTCAGGCTGCTGCCCTATATGTACTTCAAATATTTTTTCAATAAATTGAACGCGAAGAATGAACAGTTCACCTTTTACCTGCACCCGTGGGAGATAGACCCGGGCCAGCCCCGCGTCAAGCTCCCGGCCGGGTACAGGTTCCGTCATTATGTGAACCTGAAAGCTACTGAGAAGTCGTTAAAAATGCTTCTCCGTGATTTCAGGTTCGAGAGAATACACCAGGCATACGGGTTGCCGGTGGGCAATTGATTCTGCCTTAATGACCCTGCATGACAGCGGCAGACCGGCAGACCTCAGCAGACAAACAAAACAATGAAAGCCGTCCAGTGAAGCCAGTATCCAGCCAGAAAACCGCGGAGACCCTGAGGTGAGCGACTTCAGGTTTTTCGCCGCAGACTATCGGGAATGCAAAGCCGATTACATCGCGTTCAGGAACGCGAACCGCGAAGCCGCGAGGGACGAAGCCTATTTCGAATGGAGGTTCCTTAAAAAGCCCGGCGGATGCTCCCCGCTCGTAGTCTGGGGCGAGAACGCCTCAGGGGAAAAGATCGGATGCGTGGGCTTCACCCGTGACATCTACATGGTAAACGGGACGGCGCGCCCCTTCGGCCAGCTCTGTGTATGCCGAAGAGGGACGCCTCAAGGGCCCTTGAAAAATCCGGCTGGACAACGCTCGTCAACATCGAGCGCCACGTCAAGATACTCCGGGCTGACGCGAAGATTGAAAAAGCGATAGGCAGGAATATAATATCCGCCGCGCTGTCCACGGCGGCCAATTCAGCGCTGATGATCTCCTCCGGCGATATATTCCGCCGCGGGCCGGGCCATTTGACGGCTGGCCCGATGGATTCTTTCGACAGCAGGTTCGACGCCTTCTGGAACGAATACGACAAAACAGGCGCGGTCTTCGGGATGAGAACGAGCGAGTACCTTGCCTGGAGGTACGGGGCGCACCCGTTTGTCGATTACAGGATATTCGCCCTTTTCGAGGGTGAGAATATGCGCGGCTATATAATTTACTTCCATGACGGGGGCCATTGCCAGATCGAGGACATCATCGCCACGAAGGCAGGCAATAATACCAGCGCTTTACTGTCCTCCTTTATCAGGTTCACAAGGGAGAACTCGCAGGCAGATTCCATCGTGATAAAAATGAACAGAAACTCGGTCAACACCGTGCCTTTGAGGCAGTTTGGTTTTTTAAGACGCCAGGACTCCCAGAAGTTCATGGCTCTCATACCGGACAGCTCAAGCCCCCTGCTTTCAAACGCTGAAAAATGGTTTTTAACCTCTGGAGACAAAGACGTTTAACCCGGCAAAGCATCAAAAGCCGCGCTGTCGGCAGGTGCCTTCGCATAAGCTTCCCGGTACAGGATAACAGATGTCCTCAGTAAGAAAATTTTTCGTGCATTACAGCCACTTTCTCACCGGCAGCGCGCTCATACAGATGCTGGGGCTGGTGAGCTTCCCGATTATCACCAGGGTCCTCAGCGTGGAGCAGTACGGCATACTCGGGCTCGTGACCACGACGATGTTCGTGATGCTCTGCTTTGCCAAGGCCGGGCTTTCGGACGGGATAATAAGGTTCTACAAACAGTACAGCGAATCCCCGGATAAGCTTACCGAGTTCTCGTCGACCATCGTCGTGAGAGGCATCATTCTCTCTTCCGGCGTCGCGCTCCTTTTTGTGCTCATCTTCCCTCTGGCAAGCGGCCTTATCAACATTGACCCGCAATATAACAAATACTTCATGATAATGGCGGGCTATCTCCTTATACGCCCCCTGAACATCATAGTCCTGAACATACTGAGGGTCGCCGAACGGACCATCATGTACAACGTTGTAAACCTGGGCGCGAAGGTCCTTTCAATCGCTCTTTCCCTGCTGCTGCTCATATATGTCGTAAAAGACTTCTACGGGTACTTCGTAGGGCTCGTGCTGGCCGAGTTAATCGTCCTTGTCGTGCTATTTTACTGGTTCACGTCAAGACACAAGATAAAGCTCAACGCCGTTTCAGGGCCGCTCGCGCTGAATCTCATGAAGTTCGGCGCCCCTCTTATCATATCCGAGCTGTCCTACCTGCTGCTGACTTACGTGGACAGGTACATGATCATGGCGTACATGGGCGAAGGCGCGCTCGGCATCTACTCTGTCGGCTCGAACCTCGCGTCCTACGTGAACGACCTCATCATGTTCTCCCTTTCCTACGCCGTCATCCCCATCTACATAGGGATATACGAGAAGGAAGGCAGGGAGAAAACCGAAGCCTTCCTGTCAAAGTGCCTTCACTACCTCCTTATAGCGGTAATGGCCGTATTCGCCGGATACGCGGCAACCATAGAGGACCTTCTGGCCGTGCTCGCGTCAGAGAAGTACCTGGTAGCCGCCGGGTTCTCGCCAATAATACTGCTGGGCTGTTTTTTCCTCGGCATGAACAGCATACTGCGGGCAGGCCTGTACCTGAGAAAAGACACCATCTCCATCCTGGCCATAATGATATCTTCTCTGGTCTTGAACGTTATTCTGAATGTTTTCATGATACCGACTTACGGGGTCACAGGGGCCGCCATCTCACAGCTGATATCATGCGCCTTCGCCTCGCTGCTGACAATAACGCTGTCGTTCAGGCACATATTCGTAAGAGTCGAGCTGAAGTCCGTGCTCTTTTACGCGGCCCTCTCCACGCTGATGTACCTTGCCGTGTTCCGCATATCCACCCCGTTCGCGCCGCTGACCCTGCTCGTAAAATTCAGCGTGGGCACGGCCATTATCAGCGCCGGGGTCCTTTACATGGAAAAAGAAGTCCTCAATGCCTTCAAGCGCATGCTCCCGTCCAGAAGGGGAGCATGAGGAATATCAGACCATGCTTGACGCTGAGGGCGCTTTCAGTGGAAAATAAGAACTTTCGACAAGCCGGGGCCTGATTTCTCTCACGGCCTGAGGCAGGACAAAGATGCTCGCGTTCGTTAAATCCATACTAAAACTTCTCATGGTCCCGCTTTTCTTCATAGGCGGCCTTGTGGTCATGCTCATAACGGCCCTGAAGAACGCCAAATGGGGCCTTTTCATGCTTATTCTGGCCGTACCGCAGCCGAACATATGGTACAAATTCCACGAATACCCGTTGGGAAAGGACTTTCTGGACCTCCTGTTCCTCTCGATAGTCCTCGGCATATTCATCCAGAAGCATGGTTTTGCGAAGACCGGTAATTCCTTCATAATCGTCCTCTATATCCTCGTGAGCTATATGTCGCTCATCAAGGCCTCGGTAGGCTTTTCTCTTCCCATGCCGATATCCGGAGCGAACCCGCTGCTGCTCGACTGGAAGAACTACGCCCAGATGATATTCATGTACTTCCTCGCGCTCAACATTCTCAAGGAGGAAGACCAGCAGAAGCAGGCGGTCATGCTGATAACGGCCGTTGTCCTGCTTATATCGGTAAGGAGCTTCAGGAGCTTTTCAGGAGGCGAATCGTTCGATTACAATAAAAGGGCGGGAGGCCCTTTTGAGGCCGTGGGACTTGGCGCCAACCACCTCGGGGCGTTCATCGCTGACTACGCCTCGCTTGCGCTCGCCTTTTTCATAATTGAGCGCGAAAAACTAAAAAAATACTTCTACCTTGCCACGTGCGCCTTCAGCCTCCACCCCCTGTTCTTCTCCTACTCGAGAGGCGCTTACCTGGCGGCTGCGACCGCGTTCGGTTTTTTCGGCATAGTCAAAAAGAGAATCTTCCTGGTCATCCTTATCGTGGTCGGGATATCATGGCAAACCGTCCTGCCCGTCTCTGTCGTTGACCGGATAATGATGACCGAGAACGAAGAGGGAGAGCTGGAAAGCTCGGCTGCCCAGAGGCTCGTGCTCTGGGAACACGCGCTCGACCAGTTCAAGAACAACCCTGTGTTCGGCATCGGCTTCAATTCCTTCGGCTTCACCGTCGAGGAGGGCGAGCTTACCGATACCCATAACTTCTATCTAAAAACTCTCTCAGAGCAGGGCCTTATCGGCATAAGCCTTCTCGCCATCCTTCTCTTCAAGGCATTTCTGAGCGGCATGCGGCTGTACAAAAACGCGGGCACTAATTTCCAGCGCGCGCTCGGGCTGGGGTTCATGGGGACGGTAATCTCCATGTCCATCACAAACATATTCGGCGACCGATGGTCGTATTTCGTCCTTGGCGGATATTTCTGGATACTCTGGGGCATCGTCGACAGGTGCTGCCTGAGCATTTGTGCGCGGCAGGCTTCCAGTGAAGGCCAGCCGCAGGGGCACGGAGGCGCGCTTGAGACCGCCTGACGAACTCATTGAGCAGGGCTTGAGACAGGCCGCCAGGCATAAACCGGAC